>CAKZPJ010000610.1 GCA_937138955.1 uncultured Flammeovirgaceae bacterium
GAAATGAACTGTTGGTACGTCACCTGTATAGCACCACCAACCTCGATGGGGTATGTAACCTAATGAGCGATGTACAATACCGCTTCCGTTCCCAGGAAAACCCGGGCCGAGGTTTCTTCGGTACCACCGTAGGCGGTGGCAACGTAACTGGTATTGAGCGGGACTGGATGAACAGCCGCTTTGTAGCCGATGCCTCTTTCTTTACCATCCGCAATATCACCTTAGGTCATACTTTCGGTGGTATAGAAAAGTTATTCCGCTCGGCGCGACTGTACGCTTCGGTGCAGAATGCTTTTGTGTTTACCGACTACTGGGGCGGACAAAATCCTGAAACCAGTATGCAGAACAATGGGGAAGGCGACGGAGGAAACCTGAGCCAGGGAATTGACCTTTCTGGTTATCCAGTGCCCCGTACCTACACCCTCGGTATTAATCTGAATTTCTAGACAGCAACTATTGATTTGACATTCTTATATATCATACCATGAAAAAATTATTAATTCTCTTTGTATCAATAGGAATAGTCCTGGGAAGTTGCCAGGACGACTTCCTGACGATTGTGCCGGAAACCTCACTTAGCTCAGCTACTTTCTTTCAAACTGAAGCTGATTTTCAGCAGGCGGTGAATGGGGCGTACGTACCACTGCGAGCTATTGTCGACGACCGAGCATGGCTGTTGAGTGAGATGCACTCGGATAATACCTACTACGCCCGTAATATTCTGTTCGGAGCTACCGAGCAGCAGGAAGATCTGGCTGATTTTTCTGTTCCTAGCGATGGTGGCGTAACTACTAATACCCATGTGCTTAACCAGTATCGCGAAGATTATCAGATCATTGCCCGAGCTAACCAAGTACTGGCCGAAATTGACGATATAGAATTTGATGCCGATTCTAAAGCTAACCTAAAAGGTCAGGCTCTCTTCCTGCGGGGGTACGCTTACTTTGAGTTAGTGCGATACTTCGGTAGTGTTCCTCTCCATCTTACCCCGGTCACCGAGCGTTCCGAAGCGGCTTTACCCTTGTCTAGCGAAGAAGATATTTACACTCTGATCACCCAGGACTTAACCGAATCTATCCAGTTACTCCCCCTCAAATCGGAACAGGAATTAGGGCGGGCTACGTCGGGAGCGGCGCAAACTCTACTTGCCAATGTACACATTGAGCAGCAAGAATGGGCGCAAGCCGAAAGTCTGCTACGAGAAGTAGTGAACAGTGGTGAATACTCACTCATGCCTGACTACGCTGATGCTTTCTCTACTAGCACCGGAAATAAGAACAATGCTGAATCAGTATTTGAGGTACAGTTCAAGGAGGGCCCTGACGGACTCAACGGAGACTTTTTGTATCGTTTCATGCCTCGTCCTATATCTGCAGAAGAACTGGTAACTATTATGGGTACATCTAATCCTCAGCCTCTGACCGGTGAAGGTAATAATATTCCTACTCCGGATATTATTGAGGCTTATGAAGGGGGCGATCTGCGTAAAAACGCTTCCATTGACTCTATTCAGATTGCGGGTAGTTTTTGGCGCGATGGAGTGTATCCGTATATTAAGAAGTTTGCCGCACCCCATGCCCTACACAACAATCATGGCATGAACTGGCCGATCTACCGCTATTCGGAAGTACTACTATTTTTAGCCGAAGCTCTGGATGAACAAGGGAAATCGGGAGAAGCAGCGATGTTCCTAAACGAAGTCCGCAACCGGGCGGGTCTAGGTGATGCTGTTGGCGACCTAGGTGAAGCCATTTTCCAGGAACGTAGAGTAGAACTAGCCTTTGAGAATAAGCGCTGGTTTGATCTGGTGCGTACAGGGCGAGCTATTGATGTAATTACTGCTCACGGCCAACGAGTGATTGCTAACCCTCAGGATTATTACTATCCCTTTGAAGAGGAAGGTGCAGAACCACGTAGCAATGCGTTCACCAATATTAGTCTAAAGTACGCCATGCCCGCTGCCGAAGCAGATTTAAGCCCTCACTTCTAAGCACTATAATCATCAATTTTTAAAGCACCTCTGAGGTATAAAAACATACTTTTGGAGGTGCTTTTTTAACCTGTCTTACACCCCTCTTTTTAACTTATTTACAGTGTTCTTTTATAACGAACACCTTCCATTCTCTCTACTGTGATTACCTTTTATTCCAGCGGTGATAAATCATAATACCACTTCCATATACAAACTACTGCTTATTCACCTGTGCTCGATAACATTTCGCTATAGTACAGCATACCTTACGGGAGAAATTTAACAACCATTCAGCAGCAAAAGTAAAGTCAGAAAACTTGTACTTATTAAGTCAGAAATTACTACTTTACCAGTACAATATTCAATCAACAACCTTCTTAGCCCAGGCATACTAGTTCTCGAGATCAGAGCCGATCGTTAATCTGGTTGTGTTTCAATTATCTAATTGAACTGCTACTATGAATAATGAGTCTACTACTAACTACAACCTACTCTGGCAGGCTTTTCAAAATGGAAGCCAATCGGCTTTTGAAACAATCTACCAGCAGTTATTTCCGGTACTATACAATTACGGCTATCGCCTTTGTCAAGACAAGGATCAGGTGAAAGATTGTATACAAACGATATTTGTAGAAATTTGGCAGAAGCGAGATCAGGCTCCCGATGTACATTCGCTCAAGCAGTACTTCCTGAAGATTATGCGGCGCAAGCTGTTCCAGCATTTGAAAGAAAGTTCATCAGGTTCTCCTGCTATGTTCCTGGATTTTCCCGAAAATTCTACGACTACGATTTTCTCCTACACCTTATCAGCTACTGATGGTGAAGATGAGTTTTCTTCGCTGCTCATCCGCAAAATACAGATAGCCGTGAAAAAACTATCGTGCCGGAAACGAGAGGCCATTATCCTAAAGTTTTATGAAAATCTCACTTATGCCGAGATTAGCGAAGTAATGGAACTCAAAGACCCTAAATACGCTCGGCAGCTTATCTACCGCTCCTTAGATGAACTAAAAAGAGAGCTTTCTGGAGTAGAAGGAAAGCCAGTGTTGGCGCAAGTGGTGTGTACGCTGCTACCGTTGTTATTATTATGATTGACTTCAAACTTTGAATTAGTTCGTATTTATGTAGGTTCAGGGTCAGGCAACAAAGTTATTTACTACATATCCTACCGCTATAAATAACACTATACTTAGCGAAACAATAAAAACAACCTTCTTTCTGAGCAGTCTATATTTTTCTAATGGCATATCTTTATCAATAGGAACCTTTGATATCTTTTGAAGAAGAAACCGGAAGAGAAAAATATAAGGGACAAACATCAATGTTCCGAATAGCAACGAGGAAAAAAATTTCTGATGCATAATGGAGGACAGGGTAACACCTAATTTTATTACAGTAATAAGAAAGACTGAGACAATTATAAGATTATACACACAGCAAAATGCCATAACCTGAAACTTGTATTCATTCTCAGCACGCGCCTCTCCCCCTCGTTTTTTTAGCATCACATAGCTAAAATCTCTCAAATCGATTAAGTGTTTTAGCATGGTACACCTGCTTATATTTACCGGTTTAATTATACCGTAGTTAGACAAATTTGCTGCTTGCCAAGCCTTTAATACTTACTCCTCTTTCGTACGGAGAGTAATTGTCTCTAGGGGTTAAGTTAGCAAATCTAATATAGCTTCCCCGTGCCCGTCGGGCGTGGTGTAGAACGGACGTCCCTCAATGGTGTACTGCGTTTCGGGGGGTATGCCAAGCATATGGTAGATGGTTTGGTGAACCTGATCAATTACTACCGTTTTTTCGGTGGATGCGCAAGGACGTTCGTCGGCGGTTTTGCCGTAAACCAATCCTTTTTTGATCCCCCCGCCCCACATCAGAATGGAACAGCCATCGGTGAAATGCCGATGCATGCCGTAGTACTTCATATCATTGATCTGATCGGGTTGTGGCACTTGATCTCTTACTTTTTCACCGGGTCGCCCCTCCATGATGGCATCGCGACTGAATTCGCTGGCTAGCACTACCAGCGTTCTATCCAAATGACCGCTCTCATCTAAGTCGCGGATAAGTTGGGCAATGGGTCGATCAATCGTTGCTTTCATTTTTTCTAGGCGAGTATGTCCATTTTCGTGGGTATCCCAACCCAAGAAGGGCACGTACTCCGTTGATACGCTAATGAACCGGGCACCTTCTTGAGCGAGTCGCCGAGCCAGTAAGCAGCCCTGACCGAACCGGCCGGTATTGTAGATATCAAACACTTCCTTCGGTTCCTGACTGAGATCAAACACTTTGGCTTCCGGAGAATTTAGCAGCCGATACGCTTGCTCCATTGATCGCATCAGTGACTCTTTTTGGTACCCACTACCCTGTTCCCCCAGCGGGCTGCGCTCTACTAATTCTTGGTAGAGTTTATTGCGGGCTTCAAACCGCTTGACTGACATGCCTTGCGGTGGTTTTACGCTATCCAGACCACTGGAAGGGTCAGGGATTAGAAATGGACCAAACTCAGTTCCCATAAATCCGGCGGAATGAAAAGCTTTTAATTCTTCACCTTCTCCTACCGTAAACCGCTGCCCCATACTGATGAAAGGAGGAATTACCGGATTGACTGGCCCTAGCTCTTTGGCAATCCAGGCACCAATATGCGGTGGCTGTACTGATTGAGGCGGTTCGTAGCAAGTATGCCAATGGTACTGATGCCGGGTATGCAAAATATGACCCAGATCTGCCGCCCGGTAGGAACGGATAATCGCTCCTTTGTCCATCACACTTCCGATAGATTCTAGTCCCTTAGAGAAAAACAGATCATCTACTGCCGTAGGCACCTTAGGAAACGTACTTAACACTCGCTTACTATCTATCCCCTTTTCGTAGGGTGCGTAGGCTTTAGGGTCGAAAGTTTCGGTATGCGCCATGCCTCCGGCCATCCACAGTAGAATTACGGTATCGATAGAAGAGGGCATTCTATCTTCTGAACTACACGAGCTAAGAAAACTACTGGTAGGTAAACCCACCGACATCGCCGATAGTGAGGCCGCGCCCATTTTCTTTAGAAATTCTCTTCTAGCAAATTCGTTATTCGTATTCATAGCGTATTAATTGATCCCGGACAGGTTCCGGGAGGGATAATTGACAATGGATAATGAGCGGAGGGCAAGGCGTATATTCTCCAAGCTCCCTACTCCTTGCGCCATGCCCTTTAATTTATAAATTGAAATTCGGGTAGCAATACCACAGCCCATAGTAAATCCTGCACTTCTTCCACTCCGGGTTCAGTGCCTACTACATCAGTCATTAAACTCTGCTCCTGAGTATTGGGCATTCGTCCGAAGGATTTTAGATATAGTTGGTTGACTAACTGTTCGCTATTGTTACCGTAACTAGCAAGCATAGTTTCCGCTCCTTCTTGCATAATAGTATTAAAAAACTCGCCATTGGTCAATTCCAAAGCTTGCAATAAGGTAGCCTGATCGTCCCGCGAGGTAGCTACGTTTTCCCGCGATGGACGACCCAATGCTTTCTGAAAAGGATCTAACGCAACCATAGAGGCCCGGGCAAACTTTTGTTCATCCTCCCGATCAAAGTCAAAACTAATGAGCTTTCCCCAGTATTTTGAATTTTGTTTTTTTACCGGTTCCCAGGCAATATCATCAAACTTAAGGGCAGTCCATTCCTGCTGAGGTTGAACATTAGTCGTTTTCCAATCACCGTCAGAAACTACGTAATCCTGGGTGCCATCGTCGTAGGTTAGTCGCAGAGCGAACAAAAGTCCGGCGGGATTAGCTACTTTACCTTCGTTTTCTCCCTCTATCGCCAGCACATTTTCACCAGCGTGTAACTGACTGCTTAAATCTACCTGCTCCACTTTTCGCCAATCATTGCCTTCGGTAGCCAGTTTTTCGTTGACGTATAGTTTAAAAGAATGATCGGCCGTAATCAATGCCTCCGCCGTTTGAAGGCTTTTGTTAGTCGGCAGATTGAACGCGTAGCGGAAGTAGCGCTTACCGGGTTTGGGTAAAACATCCCGCTCAACCTCCACCTCCCGCGTCCATATCCAGGAAGCTTCTAACTTATCCGGCTCAGGATCGTAGGCCGCCGAATAATAGACGGGAGTAACTACCTGGCTCAGGGCATCGGCAAACTGCTCGGCGCTCAGCCGTCGGCGAGCCGGACCGGTAAATACGTACTCTTCTGACATCAGTGAGGCTACTCTATCGTACCGTACCGAAGGCAGTTGGTAAGCCTGAGAGGTCATTATTCTCTCGAGCAGATGTTTCAGATCGTAATTATGGTCGATAAAATCAGCGGCTAGCCAGTTTAATAAATCGGCACTCCAGGGCGAATTATCCATTTCATCCAGCGGTACAATAATTCCCCGACCCATGAGTCGATCCCAAAGCCGATTGGTAATGGTGCGGTACAAGCGTCCGTTCTCGGGTTGTACTATCACTTCGGAAAGTGCTTTTAGCTTTTCCTTGACCGTTTCAGCTTCTATTTCGCCTAGTTCCGGATAGAGAAATGCTACCTCCGACATTTTTCCGGTAGGCTTATCGCAACGATATATTTCCAGGGTAGAATCAGCAAAGATGTTGGCAAAGCCGTAGGCTTGATTTAGCGTAACATTGCTCACGAAGCTGTTATGGCAGGAAGCACATTTGAGGTTCACTCCCATCAGCGACTGCGAGATATTCTGAGCCGCCTGCATCTCGGTGCGCTGACTAGCGTTAACCACTCCCCGCCACTGAATACCCTTGATGAAGCCTTCGGATTCTCCGGTGGGGTTAGTTAGCTCTCTAACCATCTCGTTGTAAGGTTTATTTGTGAGTAAAGCTTGATACAGCCAGCCGGTAATTTGCTTACGTCCTCCGGTAATAAATCCAGTTCCCGAGTAGTCGTTTCTTAACAGGTCATTCCAGAAACTCAGCCAGTGCTGGGTGTAGTTTTTATCATCACTTAGTAATTCTTTTACCAGTTGGTTGCGCTTATCCGGCGATGAATCTTTCTCAAAAGCACTCACTTCTTCCGGGCTGGGTAACAGACCGATAGCATCCAGATAGGCCCGGCGAATAAACGTTCTATCATCTACTGCGTCGGGAACCTCAACATCCTGTTCCTCAAAATAAGCAACTGTGAGACGATCTACCGGATGCTTCAGATGGTCGGTACCTTCGGGAAGTTCGGGTTGAGACAGAGCCAACTCAGCCTCCGGAAATACCTTCAGCGATTCATCGGCCCAGTAAGCTCCCTGGTCGATCCAAAGGGCAATTAACTCGATTTCTCCCGCAGACAATGCTTTACCTTTACCCGGCATAGACTCTTCATCATCTCGAGGTAATTTCACCCGACGAATAATTTCGCTATGCTCAGCATCGCCTTTAATCAATATTTCACCTGATTCACCACCTCGCATTACTCCTTCTTCATTCTCCAGCACCAGTTCGCCCTTTTGCTTAAGTTCGCTATGGCATTGGTAGCAGTTATGGGCAAAGATTGCTCTTACCTCTAGATTCAGCCGACTCAGTTGACTCTCACTTAGCGCAGCACTCTCATCCGATACTGAGGCGAATTCGGTCAGCAGTTCGGCGGCTTGCCCTTCCTCGTAACCATCATTATTCCAAGGAAACGTGCTACTCAGGAAATCTTCTCCGTGCGTAAGACTGGCTCCTAAATGTCCGGCTACGGTGAGAACCCCTACCGTCAGAAACAGCAGACTCCGGTAATACATCAATTGCTGATAACCATTTTGCTGAAGTCGGTACAACTGCCAAGCGGTAAGTACGCCCAAAACCGCGGTAGCGATACCCAGTCGGAGATGATTATCGACTAATTGACCCTGATAATCATCTACCTGATACAAAATAAATCCTAAAGTCGCGGAGGCTACCGCGCTCATTGCTCCCAGATAGATAATCCACCGAATACCTTCCCGTAACCCTGGTCGCTTTCCGTTTAAGGTTAGTAACTCCATAAAAAGACCCACTACTAATAAGCCTACGGGAAAGTGTACCAGCAGCGGATGCAGCCGACCTAAAAATTCAGAAATCCAAGAAAATGCGTTTTCTTCCATTGTATAATCTTTCTCTTACTGCTGTTCGCGCTAGGCAGGAGAGCTATCAGCCTGCTACAGCTAGGTTGTATTGAAGATACCACTTACTAGTGTGGTCTGCAAACCAGCCTAGTTTCTTAAGGTTACTTAGCGAATCAGCTCATCAAATTTAATAGGTTTACCTTCCCACAGCCATTCTTCGTTCTCTCTGACCAAGATACGAGCCCTACTGCCCGGAGCGTGCTGAGCATCTTCAGCAGGTAGCCAAGCAGCGAGTTCGGAAATTACCTCCGCATATTCGGAGTTTTTAGCCAGATTAGCCCACTCACCGGGGTCACGAAGATGATCGTAAAGTTCTTCACTGCCATCGGCGTAGCGGATGTACCGCCACCGCTCCGAACGCACCGCGACATCCCAGGGATTATGGGTAGTAATAGCCGGTTGCTCGCGGGGGGTAGCAGCATTCTTGAGTTGCGGTACCAGCGATAGTCCTTCCAGTCCGGATTTTGTCGGCAATCCAGCTAGTTCTACCAAAGTAGGATACATATCCAGCAGCTCCGCGGGTTGCGATGACTGAGCATTTGTTGACACCCCTTGCCCGGCAAATATCAACGGTACACGGGTTGACCGTTCCCATAACGTATTTTTACCAGTAATGTCCTTCTCCCCCAAATGATACCCATGATCTGACCAGAACACAACGATGGTGTTATCATCTAAGCCTTGAGTTTCCAATGCATCCAGCACGCGCCCCACCTGGGCATCCATAAAACTAATGGTCGCTAGGTAGGCCCGCACTTTGGCTCGCCACTGATTATTTTCTATCACCCACGATAGTCGGGGTTCGGGAAGAAACCAGTGTAAATACCAAGCAAAGTTGGGTACATCATCCCGGTCGCCTTCGGGAGCAGGGGGAAGTATAATGCCTTCTTCCGGATAAAGATCGAACCACTTTTGGGTAGTATACAGCGGCACGTGGGGTTTATTAAACCCGACCGCTAGGAAGAACGGTTTTTCACGAATATCCTCCCGGGCTAGTTGCTCTACCGCCCAGGTAGCCACTTGGTAATCGTCCATAGCCGCCTCATCATCTACCGGATATACGCCCCAATCTACTAAGGGGTGGTTCACCATATCTAATGGTTCTTTAACTAGCTTTTGTTCCGGCATGGGTGCGTGTCCTCCGTTGGGGCCCCATTCCTGAAATTCAACTTCACGTTCTTCCGGGGTAATACCAGCGTGTAACACTTTACCTCCCGATAGGGTGCGGTAGCCGTTTGCCGCAAAATGCTGAGGTAGCGTTATTACATCTTTCGTTTTTTCTATCTGCCGATGACGGGGGGCTAGCCCGTAAATACCGGTAGTGGAAGGCCGCAGCCCGGTCATGATACTCACCCGCGAGGGGTTGCAAAGCGGAGCCTGCGTATGGGCGTTGGTGAACAGCGTACCCCGCGCCGCCAGTCGGTCAATGTTCGGAGTCTTCACCTGGGGATGCCCGTTAAGAACTCCTATCCAGTCGTTGAGGTCATCACTGGCAATGAATAATACATTTGGACGATTTGTCTCATTATTTTCTTGAGCCAGGTGAAGATTGGGGATAAAAAGGTTTATAGCCAATGCAAGTATAAAAGCTTCTAACTGGATATTCTGTATTTTATTGATCATCGGTAGAGGTATAGGAAGTGTGGATATTAGAGCTAAAAATAGTTGATGTTATCAAAAGCCACCACTTTCCTTATGCTTTTTCGGCCATGGTGGGAGCTTTATGCGAATCGCCCACCAGCTCTTGCTCAATTTCTTCTAAGGTTTTTCCCTTGGTTTCGGGTAGAATTAGATACAGCACGACAAAACCTACGGCACAGATGAGTCCGTACAACCAGAAGTTATTGGCCCAGCCTAGGTTTTCTTTAATTGTTGGAAAGCTAAAGGTAAGCGTAAAATTACCTACCCAATGGGCGAAGGCAGCAATGGACATGGCTGCGCCACGAATCCGGTTGGGAAAAATTTCGGATAGCACTACCCATAGTAAAGGTGCAAGGGTAACCGAGTAAAATAGCACATTGGCTAGCACCAGTAGTACAATCACAGAACCTTGATAGTCGGCGTAGAAGCAGTAACCGATGAGAGCGTAGACTACCGCCATAGAAGAAGTGCCAAATAACAACAACGTTTTTCGTCCCAGTTTATCTACCGTTAGCATGGTGATGATTACCGCCAGTACCATCACCGTACCGATGACCACAATATTAAGCATCATCTGCTGGAGATTGTATCCCGCTGCCTGGAAAATATCGGCCGCGTAGTAGATAATCACGTTCAGCCCACTCCACTGCTGTAGGAATGAGAGAAATACTCCCAAACCAACCAACTTCAGAATCCGACTATTGAGTAGTTCTTTAAAATTTACCTGGGATACATCTTCTTGTGATAGTGTTTGCTTTACTTCATTAATCTGTTTTTGCGCATATGCGTTGCCCCCAACTTTTTGCAACACCTGTTCACCTTCAGCAACTCGCCCGTTTTTTACTAGCCAACGGACACTTTCCGGCACTAAAAACATGAGGGCAAAGAAGGCGAAAGCTGGAATAGCTTCCACCCCAAACATCCATCGCCAGCCGATTTGCCCACTCCAGCTTTGAGCAATAACCGCAGCGGTAGCATCTACGGGCAAGTCAGTATCCAGCAGAGAGATACGCCAGTTCACAATCTGCGCCATCAGCACCCCAATCATCACCAGCAGTTGATTAATCGTAACGAACATACCGCGCTTCTCGGGCGGGGAAACTTCAGCAATGTACATGGGCGACAGGTTCAGTGCAATCCCCATGGCCACTCCACCAATAATCCGATAGGTGTTAAACCAGGTAAAATCCGAAGCCAGCGCCGTACCGATGGCTGACAAGGTGAACAATGCTCCCGAAAATATGAGCAAGCGTTTACGTCCGTAGCGGTCACTCAGTGCCACGCAAGCTAAAGCCCCCGCCATACAACCCACTAGTGCCGAACTGGTACCCCAGCCCTGTAATGCCGGAGTATCTAACTGAAAGAAAGGCTCGTAGTACGGTTTAGCCCCACCGACCACTACCCAGTCGTAGCCGAAAAGGAAACCACCTAGGGCGGCGGTAAGGCTGATTAGCCAAAGGTACGTCTGATTGTAGGTAGTCGGTTGGTTCATATATTCTGAGTTTCAGACTCCCAATTTACAGGTTTCAAGCTATTTTCTAAAACCTGGAACTTGGAACCTGAAACATCCAACTAATACTTCTCAATGGGTACGGCATTCCAACTTTCCCGGGGAGCTTGATGAAACTGTTGAATAGCTTCCAGTAGCCTTTCTTCAATTTCGGGATGCTGACCTTTCAAGTTGTAGAGTTCGCGGTGGTCTTGAGCAAGATTAAATAGTTCAGTAGGTTTCAGGCTATCGGTGAGTAGTTTCCATTTTCCATCAATGGCTACCGATGTGGCGTAGGGAGTAGGTTTTGATCCTTGGTTTTGGAAGTGACGGTACAAGTCCATCTGCCACAACAAAGGCTCTCGTTCTACTGCTGCCTGATCGTCCAGTAGTACCGGTAACATATTTACTCCGTCTAAATCCTTAGGTAGCTGATTTACCTCGGCTACACTAGCAATCGTCGGCAGAAGATCAGCCATGTGCATCGGTTGGAAGCGGTGCTGTCCAGTGGGAATATGATTAGGCCACACCGCAAACATCGGCACCCGAATACCCCCCTCGTGCAAGTCAGTCTTTCCCCCTTTGAATGGCCCCGGACTCCCCTGATAAGCCGGGCCGTTATCGGAAGTAA
>CAKZPJ010000611.1 GCA_937138955.1 uncultured Flammeovirgaceae bacterium
TACGAATGAACCATCAAGAATACTACCCCGCTCTTAAACAAATCACCTATCTAAATACCGCCTCGTGTGGCCTATTATCCACCCAAACCCAACAGGTCGTTCAGCAGGCTACAGAGCGATATGCTCAGCAGGGCAGTGTAGTAAGAGATGCTTGGTACAATGAGCTTAGTGCCATACGCAAAATCTCAGCCAATTTAATTGGCGCAACCCCCGAAGAGATAGCACTAATTGATAATTTTACCAATGGCATCTATCAGGTAGCGCAACTACTTCAGCACTATCGTCGGGTGCTGGTGGTGTCCGATGACTACCCGTCGCTATTGCTACCTTGGCATTTGTTGGGCTTTAAGGTTTTTACAGTAGACGCTTTATCGGACGGTAGCATCCCGGTAGAAGCAGTTGAGCAAACTATTCGCCAGCATAATATTGAAATATTGGCGGTAAGCCATGTGCAATACAGTAGTGGTTTTAAACTGCCTTTAGACATTCTTAGCCAAATTTGTCAGGACACCAGCACCAAGTTGATAGTGGATGCTACGCAGTCGCTAGGGGTAGTGCCGATTAATTTGGGCGAAACCCCAGTTGACGTATTGATCGGCAGTGGTTACAAATGGCTTACCGCCGGGTTGGGTAATGGTTTACTGTATATTAATCAGGAACTACACACTGAACTACGCCCGAAGTTATTAGGCTTTGGAGCAGTAGGAAGTAATTTCTCATCTCAAGCTATTAGTGATATTCCGTTTACCCCTGAAACTTTAGAAGCTGGACATTACAACTTCTTTAGTTTACTGGCTTTAAAACAAGCTATCAGTGAACTGCGCGAAATAGGAATCACTCGCATATGTAAAAAAGTGATGCAGTTGCGCAACCAACTGCTTGAGTCGTTGCCCAATAGTGTGCAATTAGTTTCTGACTACAACAACAGTAGCTCTTCTAGCATTGTAGTCGTCAGTGCTCCTGAAGGTGCTGAGAAGCAGCTAAAGACTCAGAATATTATCACCTCTACTCGCCCGAAAGGTTTACGAATAAGTCCCCATTTTTACAATAGTGAAGACGATATTCAGAAGCTCTGTATAGCACTGGCTATGTTGTAAAGAGCGATTGATTCAATATAGTTAAAGTGCTTTTTTCCACTTTACGACATATCTTTCCCACATAGGCTTATTTTTTCATTAAAACACATTCATCCTTGACTGTAGAAGATTGAAAGTAGCCTATACAGTGTCGTCAAATCCCACTCAACTATTCTTTGTTACCACCTTATTACTTCATTTGGCTAGATAGAGAATATCTGCGATTGACTAATTTGTGGTGTGACCTTATTAATACGGGGTTGATTCGAAGGCTTTTTCTATCTTTGCTTTCTGTTTACAAATGCATGATAAAGAATAAATCAGTTCCCTTAATCGTACTTATTACAGTGGCCGCTATTTCGGCGTACTTACTGTTTCGAACGGTGCTAAAGCAGAGTGAACATCCCATTACGTTTGAACTGTTTGCCGCCCTGATTGGGGTAAGTATTACCATCTTGCTTACTAGTATTCTACTGCGTCGCCAAACGGTAGCTGAGTTGCGGAAAGAAGAAAATGTGCTCTTCCTGGATATGAAAATGAAAGTCTATCTGGAGCTGATTGACCAACTTCAGGACATTATGGCGAAGAAGAATATCTTAGAAGAAGATATGATTGAAATCCGGCTATTGAATCAGAAGATTGCTTTCATTAGTAGTCAAGAAGTACTAGAAGCCTTTAATAATTTCTCCCGCTGCTACGCCACTAAAGCCCTAAAAGATCAGATGGACGACGATGACATTGACGATCTATTGCGCGAACTTAGCAAAATGAGCTTTCATATCCGCCGCGATCTACTCCGTGATACCTCTCATGATAAGGAAAACGAATTGAAAGTACGTACTGCTATTTTGCAGAGTAACGATAATTTGGATATAGAATAGCCAGGGGAGAACGGGGAAGGGAAAACGGAAAAGGGTTACAGAATTCCGTATTCCATTTTCCATCCTCCGTTCTTCTTAGAAAGAAATCTGTGTAATCTTTGAACCAAATGCTTATACACCTCCTTTACATAAAAAGAATAGAAAGTAAGCAGTTATGAATAATCAGTCCGATAAGAAAGACGAGAATAGTTTGAAGGACTATTTCGCATTTGGGGAGGTATTTGGCTATTTCTTTCGTAAGAAAGACCCTAATTGCAAGACGAATTTTAACTTGCGAATGATGCACGGTATTAATAAAATATCCATTATTATGTTTCTGCTAGGTATCATCTTCGTTATCCTTAAAAACATACTCTAGTTGGACATTGAAGCCTATCGTCAGTACTGTTTAGCTAAACCCGGCGTAACCGAATCATTTCCGTTCGACGAAGAGGTGTTAGTGTTCAAAGTAATGAATAAGATGTTCGCCCTGACGGATGTTACCCTATTTACCAGTATCAATCTAAAGTGTGATCCTGAGCAAGCAGTAGAATTACGCGAGCGGTATCCGGCAGTGCAACCGGGCTATCATATGAATAAACAACACTGGAACACGGTGCTGATGGACGGTACAGTTGGTGATAAGCTGATTACCGAGTGGATTGACCACTCCTACGATCTGATTGTAGCCAGTTTACCCAAAAAGCTGCGAACAGAATTAGCTGCTCTATTATGAGTAGGCAAAAATCATCAACCTGGCTCGCTTTGGGCGACTCTTACACTATTGGTGAATCCGTACCGCTGCACCAACGGTGGCCGCATCAGCTTACCCGGCAGCTTAACTTTTTAGCTCCGCAGTATCTAGCCACTACCGGCTGGACAACGCGTGATTTGCTCAGTGCTATTCCCAACAATATATTTTCCCCTCCCTATACTTGGGTTTCCCTACTAATTGGAGTTAATAATCAGTATCAAGGACTTGATTTTACGTTGTACCCGAAAGAATTCACTGAGCTACTGGAATTTGCTATCTCCCAAGCTACCGATGCCCAGCACGTATTAGTACTCTCTATCCCCGACTACAGTGTGACTCCGTTTGCTGAAGGTAAAGACTCAGCAAAGATTCGGCAAGAGGTTGAACAGTACAACCAAGTTAATCGGGAAGTTGCCGCTGAATTCGGAGTACGTTACTGCGATATTACTCCCATTTCTCGGGAAGCAGCAGATAATCAGAGTTTGATGGCGGAAGATGGCTTACACCCTTCGGGAAAAATGTATCAGATGTGGGTGGAAGAGGTTTTGAAAAAGATTCCAATAGAAGAGTTTACTTCACACCCTTAGCTTTTAACATCTCCCCCAAGTTTATCAAGTGACCGGGTAAAATATTAAACGATTTATTCCAGTCACGCATCAGCCAACCCTGCTCAGGTTCAGCCAGAATAACTTGCTGGGAAAAAGAAAGAACCCAGATTACTCTTTTTACCCCAAAGGCAAATAGCTTTTTGTTTTTTTGACTTAGATAGTCCTCCCATTTGAGTTCAATTAGATCAGCTTTCGTATCTACTTCTACTACTACCTCTGGCGGATTCTACTACTACCTCTGGCGGAATACTTATGTATTTGTTGGTAAGCTCTACTCCTTCCAGTTGTTCAATACGATAAATAGCAATATCTGCGGCCAAATTACTTCCCTTTTTAAGGTGTAGACCTAGTTCGCTGCTCAACACTTCAAACCCATCTTCTTCTACATTAATTAGCAGATATTTAAACAGTCGTTTAATAATTACAGACTGAATGTAACTACTTCCCGTAATATCATCTAGAGTTTTATTATTGTTAATTACCTCCTGGTAGCCAGCGTAATAGATAGGTTTACCATCCATTTCCTCGTAAATGAGTTCTTTCGGGATTCTCTTCTTTTTAGAAGCTGTTTGAGTTAACTCTTCTTGTTTCTTAGGAATCTTTTTCCGCCACTCGTCGGCTTTTTTTCGCACCGTAGCGTAGGCTACGCCACTCAAAAAGAGCCTAGATTGACAAAAAAATCTCTCCTAATAAATCAAAAAATATAACTCAAACAGCTTCTTAGACTTTTGACTGCGGATTCCGTTGCTGCTAATTTTAAGAAAGATACAAAAG
>CAKZPJ010000612.1 GCA_937138955.1 uncultured Flammeovirgaceae bacterium
CTATCAAGTAACTGTTCAATTTTCTGATGAACTCATCACCCAATACGGAAAAACCATTCCTTTCCAGCAGCACCTTTCGGGCCAGGCGGAGGTCGTCACCCAACCCAAAAGGCTACTGGACAGGCTTATTCACTTGCTACGTAAAAGGCTATAATTGCCCACTGACTGCTTAGTCCGATAGTTTAGTTACTAGATTTTCGCTGTTACGACTGCTTAATTCATTCTTCTCATTTAAGGTTTCTTTGAGTTGACGCATATCCTGGCTAAGCTTTTCTTCAACAACCCTGGCATAGATCTGGGTGGTCCGTAGACTGGTATGACCCAGCATTTTACTAACGGATTCTATTGGAACACCATTGGCTAGGGTAACTGTCGTAGCAAATGTATGGCGGGCCAAATGATACGTCAGATTTTTGTCTATCTCGCAGAGAAACGCAATTTCTTTCAGATAAGCATTCGTCTTTTGATTGGTGTAGACAGGAAGGACTTTACCATTGGCCTGAGCCATAATATTGTCTTGATAACGATTGATGATAGCTAATGCTTGAGGTAGAAGCGGAACACTATACCATTCCTTAGACTTTTTTCGCTGGCCCCGTATCCACCGTTCACCGTCCAATCCAATCACAATATGCTCGGGGGTAAGGTCAAATACTTCGGCGTAGGAAAGTCCGGTATAGCAACTGAAGATAAAAATATCGCGAGTTTGATTAAGCCTTTCCAACCGAAAATCCCGTTCTTCAATTCGCTGTAGTTCATCTTGAGTTAGGTAGCCCCGGTCTTTCTTTTCAAACTTGAGTTTAAACTTATGGAAAGGGTCTTTGTCCAACCATTCGTTTTTGATGGCTAGGTTTACCATCTTTCGTAGCCGCTCTAAATGTTTCATTACTGTATTGTTACCCATCGGTTTGCGATGATCTTTGGGCTGGTAGCTACGCAGATACATATCCAATTCAGTAATGAACTGATAAGAGAGTTGGGAGAGGTAGATGTCTTTTTTGCGAAGTCGCTCAGTAAGGAATTGCTTTACGTAGTTTTGAGTAGTAAAATAGTTTTTTAGCGTGCCCCATTCTAGAGCGTCTTTTAATTGATTGTTGTGATAATCCATAAGTTCAAGCAGAGAATACTGTTGCTGTTCTATCCCTAAGTAAGCATTCTTTAACGCTTCTACGGTGATAATCTCATCATCTGCTAATAGATTGCGGTAGTACTCAAAGAGTTTAGCTTCCACTTGCTTAAGATACTCCCGTAAGGTACGCGCTTCTTCGCTATTACCTTTCACCCGACCATTGTTCCATAGTTTAGAAGGTACCGATCGTTTAATGGAAAACTCGGTACGTTGACTATTTACCGTGATACGGCAGTAAATAGGTAGATGATTGACTTTGGAGCGAGCGCTTCTGGTTAGGAACGCGACACTGTAGGTGTTTTTGCTTTGCATAATTTTGTTGGTTTTAAGTTCACCAGGTTATAAAAATCGCTGTTCTTTCACCAGACGACACATCGCCAAAAACTAACAAAACAGATCAATGTAAATAACTGTACTACAGTAGTTTACACCACATCTGGTGAACTGTTCTAAATGTAGAAACTGTTCACCGAATTGTTCACCTAAGAATTGGAAAATAATGTATAAAATGGAGGGATATAAAAAGAAAAAACCCTCTAAACATACAATTTAGAGGGTTTTGATGACTTTTGGTACGTTAAAAGTCGGGATGACTGGATTCGAACCAGCGACCCCCACGTCCCTAACGTGGTGCGCTAACCGGGCTGCGCTACATCCCGTAACTAACCTCCGCTGAGGCATTTTAGATTGGCAAAACTAATGCTTTCTAATTATAATTCAAGATGAGACTAGTGGATTTCAGTACTAAATTTTAGTGAATGGCGATCTGTATAAGAAAAGTAAGTTGTTATTAACCTATGCTTACTATTTTACAACAGTATTGATCTGACTGGCTAGCCACTTAGGATCCTCTAAAGGGAGAAGATGACCAACACCTTTTACTGTATCTATTTGAATGTTAGGTAACAGATTCTTCAATTCGGCACAAAGAGGTTGAAACGGAATAACTGGATCGTCTTTAGAAGCTAGTAGATGTACTGGTATTTTAACTTGAGCGACTCTATCGGCAATAGAGTGATTCATTCCATCCAATAACCACCAGCGCCAGGTGTTGTGATCTACTATTAGCTGAGTTTCAATTGCCAATGATTGGCGTTCATTAGTAAGCACGTTTTTTACTGAGCCTTCTACGGTTTTTTCCGCTTCCGATAAGTTAGGGTGTTTGAGCATACGCTCACATTCGGATTCTTCCATAGGCTCTCGAGTAGGGGGTGATGGTGCTACTAGCACAACTCTTTCAACTTTGCCTATATTCTTTGCCGCTACTGATAAGGCTAACTTTCCTGACATGGAGTGCCCAACTAAGGTGCAGTTTGATAATCCTAACGATTCAATAGCCTTTAGTATCCATTGAGTAAAGTTTTCGATAGATGGTTTGGTAAGCGGTTCAGTATTGCCAAATCCAGGTAGGTTTAAGGCAAAGCACTGATAGTTTGAAGAAAGCTCAGAAATTACCCACTGCCAACTCTTAGCAGCACCACCAAAGTAGTGCAGGAGCACAATCGGTTTTCCCCGCGAGCCTTGCTGATAAAAAGTGTTCTGCTGAAGCTTCATGTCGCGAATTTTCTGATTTAGTAAGCACTAAGACAAAAATACGTTATACATTTCCCCCTTTGTAAAGGGGGCGC
>CAKZPJ010000613.1 GCA_937138955.1 uncultured Flammeovirgaceae bacterium
CGCTCCTCCTGAGCCGCCGCAATAATACGCCCCTCTATCACCAAAGCTGCGGCGCTGTCGTGATAGAAAGCAGAAATTCCGAGAATGGTGTATCGCACGTGCTACTAAATAAATGAAGGAAATAGAATCACAAAGTGCGAGTCTAAAATGAATTCTTTAAATCAGAGGCAGTGAACATGTGATCTCTTTCTTTGAACATTGACTTACTATTCGTCTTGAGTTGCAGGGGGTCGCGACCGAGCCATCGCCGAATAACTCCGATGGGGGTAATAATTAGGAGAAATACTATTGTCAGTAACAAAGGCGAAACAATCGTACTCAGTACGTTCCCAAGCGAAAACCAGAACACGGCTACCGGATACAACAGCTTAGGCAACAACAGCCCAATTCCTGCTACTGTAGCCGCTCCAATAAACCAACCCGAATGCTCCGTTACAAAACCCGCGATAACCCCCAAAAGAATAGCTACCAAACCCGTTTCCAACAACTGTACCCGGCTAATTTGGGTGATAAAAAATTTGGGCAGTTTCATAGCGTGGTGTTGTAGTGTTTATGTATTATGGTTCGTAGCGCTTGATATTGTAGCGTGCCAATAATCGCAAGGACCATTTGTCTGGAGTACCTTAACATCATAACACTTCATACCAAATTAAAATATTGAATAAATAAACGGAGCCAGGGCGGAGCCGCTGGTAGCTACGATCAGAAATCCAATCAATAGTAATAATACTAGCGTAGGGATTAACCAGTACTTCTTACGGGCTCGAATAAATAGCCAAAATTCTTTCAGAGTTTCCATAGGTTCAGTTTTGTATCTTTTTCATGAGCTTAATCGCTTGTTCGTTATTCGGCTCTTGACGCAACACCGCTTTCAGATATACTTCAGCGGTATCCTGCTTTCCTAATAGTAGGTAGTTTTCTGCCAGTTGGGTTATGGTTTTAGCATCATGCTCTACTAAACTATCATTTTCTGAGAACGCACGTATTGACTCTATTGCATTAGCCAGCCGAAGACTCAGTAAATCCGTTGACTCTCGTTTCGTTATATATTGAAGATACGGCAAGGCTTCTTCCAAAGCATTAACTTTAATAAAATTGATGGCAATTTTGCGAGCCAGAGCAGCTGATTCTTCCAGAATTAGTGCCCGCTGAAATAAGTAATTGGCCTGTTGAATATCGTTAAGTTGGAGAGCCAGCCCGGCGGCCTTTGTAAAAAACTGAGGTTCGTTAGGATGCTCCAGCGTAATTGCTTCGGCTACTTTCAGAGCTTCTGTATAGTTTTGATTTTGGTAGTAATGTCGATACAATCGTTCCATCGCTTCTTCCCACGAAATTTGCTGAACGGCTAGTGCTCCGGCAATTGCTTCGGGCAGGGTACGATTAGCGGTGTCCAGATCAGCGATAGGTTCGTAGAAAGGCCAGCCTTCCTTGAGTATCATAATTTCGTAAGCTCCCTTTAGCGAATCTACTTCGGTGATGGGCATTGCTTGGTAGGCAGTGCGCCAATCGGATGCTAATTTCCAATCTGCATTGATCATATTTGCTTCCCGCAGTTGCTGATAGAAAGCATCGGCTATTAGCGAGTAACCTAATTGATTAGGATGCACGTGTTCTAGTAGCACTTCATTTCCAATAATTCCGTGGGGGGCCTGGGCTTCCAAATGCGCCCGAGTATCTACCAAATGTACGTTAGAAAATTGCTCACTTAGTTCACGAATGATCTTATTTAGGGCTTCAGGTGCTCGGAAGCGAAGCATATCCAACTCTTTCGCTTTCACAAAATACTGCTTGGCAGCGGTGAAATCCTCCTGCTGATAAGCAGCTTTTCCGAGTTGATAGAAATGATCAGCGGAAGATTCTTCTTGCGTACTATCACTAATAAAAGGAACAAGATCTTTTTCGTTACTCATCAGAGTGCTGACGAAAGTTGGAATATCGCGCTCATCTAAGATAGATAATGCCAAGGCAAGGTTAAATTCGTACTGATGAATTCCTCGCTGGTATAAATCAGAATTGTAGGCAATAGACTGCTTAGCAGTCATGCGCTTCATCAAATTTTCCTGTAAATCTGATTTAGACACTGATGGTTTAAACCAGTTTAAAGTATTAGTAAGCAATTGCACACTTCGGAACTCCCGAAGCTGTAATATTAAACGGACTAAAGTAGGATTGCTCCCAATAGCCGTAGTTGATCCAACTCCCAGTGCCCCGTAGTATTCATTATGACCGGCGTAGATGAGAACTGCATCTGGCTGGTAATTAACCAACTGTTCGGCAAAGTCCAGTACCGTGTAGGAGTTGACTGCCGTGAGCGCGAGGTTGACTACTTCAATCGTTTTGTTGGGAAACGTATGGTTCAGCCGGTGCTGAAGGTGGCGATGGAAAGAACCGTTGTGAAGGTAGGGATAACCCACCGCCGTAGAGGCCCCCAGCACAAAAACGCGAAAAGCCCCCGTCCCCTTTTCCATCGGGAATGGCTCTTGATAACCAACAGTAGCATCAGCATTTTGCGAGAAATATTTTTCCGACACCTCCGGGTTCATCACCCAATGTTCAGCCGATTTGGCATCAGCAATAAATAGCGGATAGTCCTTTCCGTAGCCTAATAGCCTTAGCCCTCCTTCTAAAGCAAGTAGGAGCAGGAATGGAAGCAGTATTGCTACAGCTTTAAACCATCGGGTCCGTTGCTTAGATATAGTAGGTGATGAGCTCATATGCTGAAACTAAGACTAAAATAGTAAATTTCAGGATGGGTTT
>CAKZPJ010000614.1 GCA_937138955.1 uncultured Flammeovirgaceae bacterium
GGGTACTTTTCCTTCGTTCTCGGTAGGCTATAACGTTTCGGAAGAGGCATTTATGGACGGAGTAGATTTTATTAATACTTTAAAATTACGAGCCAGTTACGGACTATCCGGTAACAATCAAATCGGCAACTTCACACATATAGGGTTATTGTCAACGATCAATTACGTAGGCAATAATTCGCTGCTTCCCGGACTGGTGCCCAGCAGTTTGTCAAACGACGAACTTACCTGGGAAATTTCTCGTCAGGTAAACCTTGGGTTAGACGTAAGCTTGTTTAATGAGCGTCTCTCACTAACGGCTGATTTCTACCGCGATCTGAAAACAGATTTACTACTGGCAGTAGAGTTACCTGCGGCCTCTGGTTTCAACTCTTCCACCCAGAATATTGGGGATATTGAGAATAAGGGAGTGGAATTAGGCTTGCAAACAGTAAACGTGCGGAGCAATCAGTTTGAGTGGAACAGTAATATTGTTTTTTCAGCAAATCGGAATAAGGTTCTCAAGCTGGCGGCTGAAGGGGGAAGAATAAGTAATTCAAGCTTTCAGATTACGCAAGTAGGCGACCCAATATCTAGTTTTTATCTACTAAACGCAGTAGGAGTATTTGAAAATGCGGATGAAGTAGAAGGAGCAGCTCTCCAACACCCTAATACACAAGCGGGCGATCTAAAGTTTGAAGATGTAAACGAAGACGGTGCAATCAACGCTACCGACCGAAAGATTGTTGGCAATCCGTGGCCCGATTACACCTGGGGTTTTACCAACCGTTTTACCTACAAAAATTTGAGCTTGAGTGTATCACTCAATGGTTCACAAGGGGCATCTTCGTACTTTCGAGCGGGGCAAACCATTCTTAATGCTGCCGGCGTGCAAAACCAGGTAATTCTAGCAGATCGCAGATGGAGATCACCGGATAGTCCGGGTGATGGTTTAGTACCCCGAGCTATCCGAAATAATTATGCTAACGGGTTTGGCCCTTCTTCTCGTTTCCTGTTTGATGCCTCCTTCACCCGAATCCGTGAGCTGAACCTAACCTATCGATTACCAGAAACGTTGGCGTCGCGTCTGTCGATGCAAGGGTTGACCGTATTTGCTAACGTCATCAACCTGCACACCTTCTCCGACTATCCGGGGTTTGATCCAGAATCCAGCACGGCAGGCGACAACGTAGTAAATACTGGGATTGACTATCTCACGTATCCGCTACCCCGTACCTACACCTTCGGTCTAAATCTAACCTTTTAACATTACTACCATGAAGATATACTTGTCCCTAGCTGTCCTGCTCGTGCTAAGTGCGTGCGATGATTTTCTGAATGTACAACCGGAATTCCGGGTGAGCGAAGACAACTTTTATGAAAACGAAAATGATTTTGAAACCGCGCTGATTGGCGTATATGCTACTACCCAACAATTGCACAATGTCACGCTGCTCTACCTAACGGAGCTAAGTACGGACAATGCTGAGATACAGTGGACTTCCCCCACTAGTTCAGAAATGGAGTTTGATGAATCCAATGTCACCTCTATTAATACGCTGGTTAATAGCGTATGGAACGTATCGTATACCGCCATATCCCGAGCCAATAATTTACTTACTCGCCTGGAAGATTCAAGCCTGGGTGAACCCGCTAATTCCCAGTTTAGAGGTGAAGTACTATTCTTGCGAGCTTATCACTACTTCAATCTAGTACGATTGTTCGGCGACTTACCCGTTGTAACTGACCCTTTCCGTAGCCCTGACGAAGTACTATCGTACGATATGAGCCGTCAATCGGCGGAGACGATCTATCAAATTATCATCAGCGATCTAACGACAGCCGAAGATTTGCTGGCGAATACCGATGACCTCAGTAAGTCTCGTGCCTCGGTAGGAGCAGTAAAAACCCTGTTGGGCAAAGTACACTTAACTCGTCAGAACCACGCTGAAGCAGCCGAAGTACTGAAGGAAGTGATTGATCAAGGTACTTACGCACTTCAACCGGACTATCAAACGTTGTTCACCAATGGAAATACTGAACTACTCGAGACTATTTTTGAGATTAAGTATTTATCAGGAAATTTAGGCGAAGGCAATTCATTCTCGTCAGTATTCACCCCACCTCGCTTTGATATGGCAATCTTCCCGGGAAATATGCAGGGTTCGGGTCGTATTGTGCCTACAGCTGATGTAGCCGAATCCTACGAGGCGGGCGACTTACGACGTAGTGCGTCAATAGAGGACTCCGTATTGTTAGTGGATGGAACCTTTGCTGAAAATATCTACGGATTGAAGTTTGTTGATTTTACTACCGGGCTGGTGGGCGACGGAGGGATTAACTTTATTGCTCTTCGCTACGCTGATGTGCTGCTTATGTACGCTGAAGCACTCAACGAATTAGGGAGTACGAATGAAGCACTTACTTATCTAAACGAGGTTCGAGATCGGTCCGAACTGGAGCAGATAGCTGGAGTAAATCAGGAAGAGTTCCGACGCATAGTAGAAAATGAGCGCCGAGTAGAGTTCGTAAGCGAAGGGCATCGTTGGTTTGATCTAATACGAACCGGACGGGCTCAAACGGTGATGAATGCCTACTTTGCAGATAGGGGTTTGAACTTTACCTTAGAAGACCACGAATTATTGATGCCCATTCCTCAGGATGAGATAGACATCGATCCTAACTTAGCTCAGAATATTGGTTACTAGCTTGGTCAATGTTGCGTAAATTTGACAGAAATACTCCTAATAATAGCCAGAAATGCTAATATAGAATTCAGCATTCCATTAATTTGATGTATCATACCGAGAATAATACTGATAAAACCCGTATGTTAATTGATCAGACTGAACCTGCGAATGACGCAAGTCCGCTCAACATTGAGCGAATGAAACCCCTTCAGGCCCGAATAGGAGTACTGGGAGTAGGACACCATACCTACTGGCCTCAGTTTGATGGCTTGCTGGAGGAGATTAACCAAAAGCAGCAAGTATTTGAAGAGCGAATTGGTAAAAATGGAGTAGAAGTAGTGTCACTGGGAATGTCGGATTGTGCCGAAACGGCTTACGAACTGATTCCGAAGATTAAGGCTGCCAATCTGGATTTATTGTTCATCGATATGTTGACCTACGCTACTTCCAGCAGTATTGCGGCTATCTTCCAACAGGTTGATCTGCCCATGGTGATGGTGGCATTGCAGCCGATGGAAGCGATGGACTACTCGCGGGCCTCTACCTACATGCAGTTGTTAAATGATGATATTTGTGCCATTCCCGAATTTATTAACGTGGCGGTTCGTATGGGTCGACCGGTGCCGCCCTTGGTGATTGGTACCTTGCATAACGATGAAGCAGCCGAGCAGGCGGTGGCCGACTACTGCCAAATCGCCAAAGTACTGCGTAGTCTGAAAACCGCTCGTATCGGACAGATGGGTCATGTGCTGGAAGCTATGCTGGATATGCATACCGACCCTACACAACTTTCTGCTGCTTTTGGTTGCCACGTAGTGCAAACCGAACCCGACGACGTACTAAAGCACTACCAAGCTGCTAATGAGGGTGAGGTTGAGGATTACGTAAAGAAGATTCTTCAGTTTTTTGATACCCCCGATCCTCAATCCGATCCCATCACTGAGAAGCTTACCGAAGAGGATTTGTACGAAGCGGCTCGGGTCGGAGTAAGCCTTAATCACTTTATTGCGGAGAAAAAGCTGGATGGGCTAGCTTACTACTACGAAGGACAAGCCGAATCGGAAATCAGAAAAGTGGTGACTAACTTTATTGTCGGTAACTCTTTGCTCACCGCCGGAGGCTTTCCCATGTGCGGGGAGATGGATCTAAAGACCTGTATCGCTATGCTCGTTATGGATCGGCTGGAAATGGGCGGCAGCTTCGCCGAATTTCATCCGGTAGATTTTAAGGAAGGATTTGTGCTGGTGGGACACGACGGACCGCACCATATCAACATTGCTCAGGGCAAACCGGTGCTACGTAGCCTGAAGAAGTACCACGGTAAGCCCGGCAAAGGAGCCAGCGTAGAGTTCACCATTAAAGCAGGGCCGATTACGATGTTGGGAATTGCTCAGAAAGCCGATGGTTCATTCAAGTTTGTGATTGCCGAAGGGGAGTCCCAGAACGGACCAATACCGCCTACCGGAAACACCAACACTCGAGGGTTTTTTGGTCCCGATGTGCGTACTTTTCTGACGCGATGGTTCCAAGAAGTGCCTACCCATCACTTTGCGCTGGGTATCGGTCACCGAGCCAAAACCATTCAGCAGGTGGGAGATTTCTTGGGTATTGAAACGGTAATCATTGATCAATCATGACCGCTACCTACGTATCGGTAGTGATCGCTACCTACTTCGGTCTGCTGTTTCTGATTGCCCGAATTAGTTCTCGAAATGCCGATGCGTCTACCTTTTTTCTGGCGAATCGCAGTGCCCCCTGGCCATTGGTCGCCTACGGCATGATTGGAGTGGCTATCTCGGGCATTACATTTATTTCGGTGCCGGGGCAGGTGGGCGATACGCAGTTTAGCTACTTCCAGTTTGTGGTGGGTATTGTCATTGGCTTACTGGTAGTTGCCTTGGTGTTACTACCTATTTTCTACCGAGCGAAGACTATTACCATCTACGGGTTTCTGCGAGAGCGTTTTGGCTCGAGATCGCATAAAACTGGCGCGCTGTCGTTTATGGTAGCCCAAACTGCCACTGCTGCGTTTAAGCTCTACCTAATGGCTCACGTGTTGCAATTGTTGATCTTCGATGAGCTGGGTTTGCCCTTTGAACTAACGGTACTGGTTACTTTACTGCTTATCTGGCTGTATACCTACCGGGGTGGTATTCAAACGGTGATACTGACGGATACACTACAAACCACTTTTTTGCTGCTGGCGGTTATAGTTAGTATCTGGTCCATTAGCAACCAGCTTGATTTTTCGGTAGGCGAATTATACCAAGCGATGCAGGAACGGCAGGTGAGTCAGGCTTTTTTCTGGTCGTGGGATAATCAGCAGAATTTTTTCCGTTTAATGCTAACCGGTGTTTTACTCACCGTGATGACCAATGGGCTAGACCAGTCGGTGATGCAAAAACATTTGACCTGCCCCGATCTACGTTCGTCTCAAAAGAACATTATTTCGCTGGCAGTTATTTTGATTGGGGTCAATATCCTGTTTCTGTTTCTGGGTGGAGCACTGCAAGTGTACAGTGATATGCAAGGCTTGACACTTCCTGAACAAACCGATAGTATTTATCCGGTACTGGCTATCGAGCACTTAGGACTGCTTTCTGGCACCGTATTTCTGGTGGGTATTGCCGCGGCAGCCTATTCTTCGGCGGACTCCTCGCTGACGGGGCTTACCACCTCTTTTTGCGTAGATATTCTGAATTTTAAAATGGATGATGATCGGCAGCAACTGCGTAAGCTGGTACATCTGGGTTTTACCCTACTTATATTTCTGATGATTCTGCTCTTTGAAACCATTAATAACGACAGCGTTTTGTACGCCTTTATCCGTACTTCCGGCTTTATCTACGGACCGCTCGTTGGGCTATTTGCCTTCGGTATTTTCAGTCAGCGTCCGGTACCCGATCGCTGGGTTCCTTTCGTAGTCATCCTGGCTCCGTTACTGTCGGTACTGATTGATCTTACTTCGGAAAGCTGGTTGAATTATACATTTGGATACGATATTTTACTAGTCAATAGTTTCATCGCGGTGCTGGGGCTGTATCTGCTCTCTTTCACCCCGAAGAAGAAACTAGATCATACGCTTACTACATGAAAAATCTACCCCTACTAGTCAGCCTACTGTTTACTTTGTTGCTATTCCAATCCGGATCAGCCCAATCTACGGTGGAAGAAGTATTTACTAATCCACCTAACGATGCCAAACCCCGGGGGTACTGGCTATGGGGGCACGGGAATTTTGATTACACTCGTATTAAAGAAGAGCTTCAGGAGTTTAAAGCGAAGGGGCTAGGCGGAGTAGATATTTTTGATATGGGTATCGCTGATCCCTACGAAGTTATTCCAGCCGGTAATCCATTTTTAGGGGAGCGGATGTTAGATGGTATTGAGTTTGCCGCTCGGGAAGCCAAGAAGCTGGATTTACCTTTAGGCTTCTCCGTTTCCAATGGTTGGAATGCCGGAGGAGAATGGACCGAACCGGACGAGATGATTATGCGATTGCTATTCTGGCAGGATACGATTAGCGGACCGCAAAGCCTGACCGAAGTAGGTTTTCCTGAAATACCGACAGTCTTTAAAAAGCCCTACGG
>CAKZPJ010000615.1 GCA_937138955.1 uncultured Flammeovirgaceae bacterium
TGTCCCAACTCTAGCTCTAGCAAGTGCGCTCGAAGGTTTTCGGTATGCGCCCTCGATTCTTGTGCCCGTAACTCAAAGTCTCGAGCCATTTTGTTTTGGTCTCTTATATGTTCATTTTCGGCCATATTCTCTAACATAGTGGTTCGCTCCTGCATATACTGAAGTACCGACCAAAGAGAATCATCTAGTTCTACAGGAAACTCAGGCTTCTGAAAATTAGACGGTAATGCACTATCTTCTTCTACTGTTAGCGCTAACGGCTTTAAGGAAGCGGCTACTTGGTGCTTAAGTTCTGGTGGTACTTTCAGTTTGGTAACGTCCACACCCTTTAGCGGTTTGTCTAACAGTACTTTCAACAACGAAGAAATGTCAGCTGCCGCCACTATGTAATCTACATCGGTAGCCTTGATAGCATTTCGGGGCATTTCATCAAATTCGGCGTCTTCCGGATCTTGAACAACAGTAATTCCACCACACTCGTGAACAGCCTTTATTCCCTTGGCACCGTCGGCTAAAAGTCCGGTAAGCAGCAATCCAATAACTCGGTTATGATGAGCAATAGCTGCAGAGCGAAACAAAGCATTAATAGAAGGGCGGGAGTTGTTTTCTTGAGGCCCGTAACTTAATGTCATCTTATCTGAACCCACAATGAGGTGCTGATCAGTAGGGCTAACGTAGATATGCCCAGCTTGAATAGGTTCTTGATCCTCGGCGACCTTTACAGTAGCCTTAGTGTGATTAGATAACATACTAGCAAGTTCACTTTTGTAAGCAGAGCTGATATGCTGTACAATAAAGGCTGCTACCGGTGTGTCGGGAGTAATCTGCTTTATAACGTTAGGAAATACCTTAATACCTCCCATAGAAGCTCCAATAACTAAAATTCTTAAATCCTCCATAACGAAATTTTCAAATTATTTCACTGACTTCTACTAATCTAAGTAAGAAGGACGAAAAAAGCTTAGCGTTACTGTACAATTCATATTCTACGTTAAACGGTTTAATTCCATCTTAGTCTGTTCAATCAGCCCATTCAACTCTTTCTTCACCCGGTCTATGAACGAATTGGAAACTTCAGCCGAATTTACTTTTTGCTCAGCCTCTTCTAACAGAGTAAGTATACTTTTAGCCGATAATATAATCAGGGTAGGCTGCATAGTATGAATAGTATCTTTAAACAACTTACTATCCTTATTCTCCAGGGCAGTAATAATTGCAGCTTTGTATTCAGTAAAACTATCTATCGTCATTTCGTAGAATGTACGTAGCTTTTCAATATCTCCGGCAAACAAGCCCTCTACTTCCGCAACTGCTATTGCATTTACTCCCGAAGAATTGGGGGCAGGTTGTTTGGCATACTTTACAATCTTATTTTGTAATTCCTGTGGATCAAAAGGTTTTGCCACGTAATCATCAAAATAGTCGCTTGCCGATTGGCGATTGATCTCGGTGATGTCAGCAGTAAGGGCAATAATTGGAGTCTTTCCACTTTCGTTGTCCAGTGCCCGAATCTGTTTGGCCGCCTCAACACCATCCATAACTGGCATCCTAATATCCATCAGAATAATGTCGTATACCTTTTGTTTCGCTTTATTCACTGCATCTTCGCCATTACTGGCCTCATCAATATTTATGTCCCACCATTCTTTCAGATACTGCATAACTACCATACGGTTAACCGGAGCATCTTCAACCAACAATAACCGTTCAACCTGAAGCAAATCAGAATCAACCGCGCGAGACGATTGAGCAGTAACTTCTTCTATTTCGCCAATGGCAAACGAGAGCGTAAAGAAGAATTTAGATCCTTTGCCTAGCTTACTTTCCACATGAATTTGACTACCCTTTAGTTGCAGCAACATGCGAGTAATTGTTAGGCCCAATCCGGTACCACCAAAATTGCGGGACGTTGAGCTATCTTCCTGAGTAAATGAATTAAAAATACTATCTATACGATCTGGGGCAATACCTACTCCAGTATCAGCTACAGAAAAGTAAAGCGTAACCTTTGCATCGCTTTTTTCTACCACATTTATCCGCAATGTTACTGTACCCTGCTGCGTGAATTTGATAGCGTTGCTAAGTAGATTGTTTAGTACTTGACCCAATTTGTTTTGGTCGCAACTAATCACTTCGGGAATATCCTCACCCTGTTTAAGAACCAGCTGGTTTTTATTCTTTTTAGCTTCAGCTTCGTGAGACCGGATTATGTTCTGGATAAACAGCCGAAAATCAACAGGAACCCGGTCTAGCTGAACCTTTCCGGCTTCAATCTTACTAAAATCTAGAATATCGTTGATAAGAGCCATCAACGACTGGGATGAGAACTTCAGCGTCTGTAGGTTATCTTGCTGGGCTGATAGAGGGTTTTGCTTCAATAGCAAATCAGAAATACCGATAATAGCATTGAGCGGAGTGCGAATTTCGTGGCTCATGGTAGCCAGAAACTCTTCTTTCACTCTAGTGGCTT
>CAKZPJ010000616.1 GCA_937138955.1 uncultured Flammeovirgaceae bacterium
GAAAAGTTGGAATCCTGACTCACGAGCCGAAGCTGAGGTATTGCTGAATCTCTACCAAGAACTAGCCACCCAACAGCAATCGGCTGGAGACGAAGCATTTCAACGTTTCCTCAACGATGGATTTGAGTTCAAGGCTAGCTTTCAAGACTTTATGTTTAGCGAGCAAAAATCAGAACTACCCCGAGCCGAACGAAAGAAGCAGCTAGCGTTGGTAGGGCGCGGCTGGGTAAAAGCTGGATTTGATTTTGATCAGCTCAACGAAAATTCATTTTTCCTGGACGAAGAGACCGGCGATCTTCATTTTTTTGGCTTAGAACCTCAAATTCTTGATGCTGACATCAACCCCTGGTTTATACCCGAACGAGCCGTACCCGGCTTTGAGATTATCGACTATCAAGGAGCAGTTAATTTCAAAGATGCTCAGCGAGTAAAGGAACACTGCATTCAAAAGCTGGTATTTTATGCCCATCAAGCGCAGATCATTGAACAAGCGCAGCAGCAAGGTGCCGAAACCCTTAAAAGCTTTTTCTCCCTCGTCACCGGACACCCAATACACCGGGTGCATTTTCATAACGATGTGCTGACTCAAACCGTAAAGGAAATCGCGAAAGATGAATACATCAACTACTACGAAAGTATTCTGCTTGATTCATTACTCGCGCAGGAAGGTCGACGAGCCGATTCGCTCAATAACTCCTTAACCAACCGAACCCGTAACGAACAGCTAGCCACTGAACTAGATAGTATTCGTCGCCAATCACTCCGGCGACTACTAAAGCTTCGCTTTGAAGAAGCTAACCAACCTTTCAATTACTTTTCAACCCTAACTTATCAGATTGGACAAGACTCTATAATAGACCAGCACGAACGCAAATTACTACAGCAGGTTCGATGGAATATGTTCGCCTCAAATAAGGATAACCGACACAAGCTTGCCGCTTATAAAGATCCACGGTTTTGGTACGAAGATTCGCTAAAATTTATGATGGAATACAATGCTGCTCTTCAGCATCTGGATGAAATGAAGGTGCGAGTGGCTGACACGTTTGTAGTAAGCCTGCCCAACACCGAGCGAGCCCTGACTGATTGGTCTGATTCTACTAAGATTATTCTAGATTTTTGGAGTACTGATAGCACCACTACGGTTAATTACTTGAACATTGGCAGTGAAGATACAACGCTATTGCTTCAGCTACAATTTCCGTTTTACTATCGCCAAGACGCTCTGAAAAAATATGTATCCTCAGACACCTTTTTCACCGCACAAGCTGTAGTCCACCCTGATAGTATTACAGTTAGCGATCTGAAAAACGACGGTTTTTACGTTCATGACGAAAGTAGGCAACAACTTATTGCTGTGGTATTACCACCCGAGCTATTTTTTGATGCGCTATTGCTCACGAAAGATACTATTCTGGCTGATTCGCTCACTTTTATCCTTCGTCCTAACTCTAAAGGATCATGGGCGCGAGAATCAGAAGCGCTTACATTGTCGGCCGAACAAGCGGCAGAATTAGTTGGATATTTTCGGTTTTTACAAACGCACTATCGAGACGAGCAGAACAAAGGAGCGATTATTCGAGCTAGTGAGTGGGTACGCGACAAGCTTACTTACCATACTGATTCACTCACTCCACTTGACCAGTTTCGGAAGTTTCTCTCACCCCAACGTTAACTCTTCATTTTTGATAGAGTTATTACAAGTTACGAGCGTAATAGATTATTCGTTTGCCCGAGTTGAATGCATCATTTTCAGCCTCCACCCGTCTTTAGTAGCTACAGCCAACGCGCTTTCTAACCATCGAGCTTTTCCCACTAAAGTATCGGCCCGGGTGAATTCAGCAAAATTGTAATAGGCAATTTGAATGGACTCACCGTATTTATCTATCGAGATATATTCCATCCTATTCGTCCTCTTCGCTCTATCAGGTTTAGCAAGCTGCCCCTGCATATACGTTTTTATCCTATCGTTATCCCAAATTTCCCCATGCTCCAGAATAATAAAATCATCGGTATGGTAATCACTAATCTTGGTAGAATCTACCCCAGCCCATAAATCATCAAATGCCCCCTGAATAAGGTTTTTCGCAATCTGTATCTCTTCCGCATTAATTGGTTCCTGATTATTATCGGCAGGTTGAAATTGACATGCGCTAAGTAACAGCGGAATTACTATGATTTTTATTAATCTCATTTTTTTATCAGGTGACTATCTAGTTTATAGAAACTAACTTCCAGGCTTCCAATGATAGTAGCTTTGCAGTCCCACCAAGGGAAGTTAGTGCAATATATTTACCTTTCACATTTTCTTCTCTTACTTGACGTGAAATACAATATCTCCCGCTGTTGACGAACACTTCAACAAATTTTTTGTCAACGAATATACGTAGATCTATAGCATCTCCTTGTTTCCAATCTTTTATAGGAACTTTCACGCCATCTACATTTAGTAAATTCCCACTCCAAACAATAGGCAAGCCACCCTGCCCTTCCTTATCAGAAAGAACATTGATTCCGCAAAATGAGGCATTGTGCAAATTGAAATTAACAACCATTTCCATTTGGTCACTCGTAAAACCTTCAATTACAACATAGGCTGTCGTAGGGCCTAACACGGGAAGTTCTTTAGTACTTAATTTGAATTTTTCTTTCCTTAAATCTTTAATTGCATCCACCGGCGATTGAATTAGGTACCCATCTACCAGACTTAGTTTCCGGGGAATTGCAAAACAGCCATTCCATAAGCGATTACTATTCTTTATAGGTTCATTCATGTAATAGGGTAACCATTCTCTGTCCCAACCGGGTATCCATGACATTAAGAATAAATTATCTTTGTCATCGGGGATTGTCTCTTGAGCATAATAATGTCCGCTATAATCAATAATACCTTCTGACTCGATATTCAAAGTTAGGTCTGTAAGATCAAAGTCGCCTATGAAATAATTTACCCGGTCAACTGGGGCATCTGTAGAAGCCATAAATATCCATTTGTCACCTAATGGTCTTAATTCAGGTACTTCAAGGTTTCTATATTTATGTTTAGGTACTGTAAAAAGTATACCTTGGTATTCCCAGTCAGTTAGTTCATCGTTTTTTGCCTCAAATATGGGTACTGGTACATAGTTCTCATCAAAAAGATCAGCGCAGGCAATCAAGAATGTTCTACCTTCGGTACTGAATACGAAAGGATCACGCCAAAAACCGTCAAATGGAGGTAACCCGGGAGCTTCAAGCGTCAATACAGGGTTTTTTCCTTTGTGATCCCATTCTGAAAGTTGCTTGTTACTGAATTCTGCCCTCCAGAATTTCATTCCTCCGTCTCCTTCGCCCATAGAATAAAACGCAAGCTCTTTTCCATGTTCGGTTATAATGGTTGACCCTGAACCAATAGCATTTAACCCCAACTCAAAGGCTGGTGTTAAACCTGTTTTCATATTTTCCCACTGCAATAAGTCTTTGCTGCGTGAATGAGCCCAGTACCATCCACCCGGATGATAGGCGAAAGGCTGCAATCCATAAAAAATGTGATACCATCCATCATAGTAAATGCCCCCGTTAGGGTCGCCCATACAACCTGTTGGAGGTGTAAGGTGATATGCTGGTCGGAAAGGATCTGTATTGGTGCTAACTGTAGAATCCTTGATAGCTTTTTCAATATTTTCAGGGGTAAGATCCCAACTTTGGGCATTCAAAGCTGATGTCCAAATCACTAATAAAGAAACTATAAAATTCGACTTCATATTTAACCCGTTAATTATAAGCTCTTCATGGAAAAATCACACATTAGTTTCTGACTTGTTGGTAACAACCGGATAAATGCACCGATGCGTTTATTTTCATGTATGGCTAAGTTGAATTTAGTGAATTACGGAGGTTTTTAAAAGTATTATCACCTATACGGGTGTATTTCTTACTGAGTAGTTTTGGCCAAATTGTCCTGCAAACAAATATTCTGGTGGTTTGGGTAGCCGTCAGAAAATCCCTCCCAGGTAGATAAAATTAGTGAAGTTCAATTCTAAAACATGCTGCTTTTTAATCGTAAGCCAGCCGTTTCTTCCCAGCCCATCATCAGGTTCATGTTCTGTACTGCTTGACCGGAAGCACCCTTCAATAAATTATCAATCATGCTAATAATTAGTAGGGTATCGTCGTGCTTTTCCAGATAGACTAAACCTTTGTTCGTATTGATAATTTGTTTTAAATAAGGATTGGTTTCCGTTAAAAATACGAAGGGGGAATCTTCATAAAACTTTCGATAAAGTTCCTGTGCTTCTTCTTGCGAACCAGAAAAAGCAGTATACAAGCTGGCAAAAATGCCGCGGGTAAAGTTACCCCTTACTGGTAAAAAATTCAGTTTAGCCGAGTAGTCGGGCTGCAAACTAATCAAGCTTTGGTTAATCTCCCGTAAGTGCTGATGTTGGAAAGCTTTATAAATAGAGATATTATTATTGCGCCAGCTAAAATGAGAGGTAGCCGTAGGCTTCTGTCCCGCCCCAGTAGATCCGGTAATAGCGTGAATATGCATATCTTCCTTCAGCAATCCGGCTTGCGCTAGTGGCAATATTCCCAACTGAATACAAGTGGCAAAGCATCCGGGATTGGCAATGTTCTTAGCTTCTTTAATTTGACTTTTATTCAACTCTGGCAATCCGTATACATAGTTGTGTGACGAATTGGCTATACGAAAGTCCTGGCTTAAGTCAATAATTTTTATAGTATCGGGAACCGCATTCTTCTCTAGAAATGCTTGAGAGGCACCGTGGCCACTACACAAGAACAATACTTCAATAGCGACCCAGTCGAGCTTGGATGTGAACGTTAGTTCAGTGTCCCCAATTAAGTCATGGTGAATTGTTGTAACCAGCTTATTGGATTGGCTTTGGCTGTGTACCCAGCCAACCTCCACCTGAGGGTGATTTAACAGAATCCGTATTAGCTCTCCAGCAGTGTAGCCCGCCCCGCCTACAATACCTACCCTAGTTTTTGTCACGTTCATTTCGGTTAACCGCAAACCAGATTTTGGTAGCGTTAGCAGCAATATTAGTAAATCCTTTTACGTCTTCGCCCGTCCAGGCCTTATTAGCTTCACCGTAATCGCCAAACTTAGAAGACATTAAGTCGTGGGGTGAACTGATTCCTTGCAACTCGTAGCGATACGGATGCAGTTGAAGATGTACTTCGCCACTTACTAGTTTCTGAGTGTCTTTCAGAAAAACCTCAATGTTCCGCATCACTGGGTCTAAGAATTGACCTTCGTGTACCAACATACCGTACCAATTAGCCAATTGGTCTTTCCAATAAAGCTGCCATTTAACTAAGGTATGTTTTTCTAAGAGCTGATGAGCGTTAATAATTATCAGCGGAGCGGCTGCCTCAAAGCCTACCCTTCCCTTAATCCCTACAATGGTATCGCCAACGTGCGTATCCCGCCCGATAGCGTAGTGAGCTGCCATCTGTTGTAACTCCTGAATTAATTCAATGGGATGCTTAAAGGACTTGCCATTCAGCGACTCTACCTCTCCCTTTTCAAACCCTAGTGTAATATTTTGCGAACCAATACCCAGCATCTGACTTGGGTACGCCTCTTCGGGCAACGATTGGTTGGAGGTTAACGTCTCTTGACCACCCACCGACGTTCCCCAAATACCCTGATTAATCGAGTATTTAGCCTTCTCCCAATCCCAGTCAATATTATTTTTTTTCAAAAATTCAACTTCCTGCTGACGACTTAGCTGCTGATCGCGGATTGGGGTAATGATTTTCACTTCTGGCGACAGAATTCTAAACGCCAAATCAAAGCGAACCTGATCATTTCCTGCTCCAGTACTTCCGTGGGCTACGTACTTCGCTTTACTTTCTTGAGCGTACTGCACAATGGCTAAGGCTTGAAAAACCCGCTCGGCACTTACCGACAGAGGATACGTATGATTACGCAGTACATTACCGTAGATTAGGTACCGTAAGCATTTTTTATAGAACCGTTTAGTTTCATCTAGCACCTCAAATTTCTCTGCACCCAGCTCTTTGGCTCTCCGCTCTAAGTCTTTCAGTTGCTTAGGACTAAAACCTCCGGTATTTACGGTGACCGCGTGAACCTGATAGCCCTGCTGCCGCAGATAAACTACGCAGTACGAAGTGTCTAACCCGCCGCTAAAGGCAAGTACAATAACTGGCTTTTTTTTAGCCGATGTATTACTCATGATTTTGCAAACAATTTTATTTTAAGGATCGGTTGCTTCTTTTTTAAGAAGGCTTCTCGCTTTAATCGTAACCAACGCTCATACTTTTTAATCTGATTACGCACATTCCACTTTTTACTTTCTTTTTCTTTGGGGTCGTACAGCATTCCAGTACACAAACAGTTTTTTTGCTCATTACGGGTCAGAATATCGTAGTTTGGGCAACTCTGGCAACCTTTCCAGAAATCTTTATCAGTAGTTAGCTCCGAAAAAGTTACTGGACGATAACCTAAATCAGAGTTGATCTTCATCACGGCCAAGCTAGTCGTAATTCCGAATAGTTTAGCTTTGGGAAACTTTTCGCGAGATAGTTTAAATGCGGCTTTCTTTATCTTCTTAGCCAAACCATGTTTACGATAATCGGGGTGAACAATTAATCCGGAATTGGCAATAAACTGTCGGTGCCCCCAGGTTTCAATATAACAAAAGCCCGCCACCTGATTCTCTTGCAATGCAATAATAGCTTTTCCTTCCTGCATTTTTCGTCTAATGTATTCAGGAGGGCGCTTAGCGATTCCGGTACCCCGTGCTATGGCCGCTTGCTGAATTAACTGGCTAATTGCTTTGGCGTATTGTTCGTGAGCCGCCGTAGCTACGGTAACGGTAAATTTCATGGAGAGGAAAAATAGGAGATAATTATGACAAGGTAAAGATGTGCGAAAGTATTAGGCTAAGATACGCCTGAAAAAACTACGCCTACCCCTAAGTAGATGAGTGTACAAGGAATGTGGATGTGCCATAATATAATCAGAGTAGGTAAAGGTACAGAAAGATTTTGAAATTTGTAACTACCTACACCTTGCCATTAGAGTTTTAGGCCATATTTCGTGCATTACGGCATAAATTAGCCATATGCGTCCCATTTTTAGTAAGCTTTAGATCATAAAGTAATTCATTTCTCATGAATTTATTTTACCGGTTGAGAAGATTTTATATCGGCATTCTCAATTCGATCCCAACTGAGAGGTTTATAAGCACATTCGCTATTATTAAAACTGGAGAGCCACATATCAGCCTTTTTCTTTACTCGATCGCCGTGCGACAAATGATCGGTATCGGCTCGCGACAGTTCAACTGAAACAATGCCAGTCGGGACC
>CAKZPJ010000617.1 GCA_937138955.1 uncultured Flammeovirgaceae bacterium
AATGCTCATCTACTCAGCAGGCCTGCGTATCAGTGAAGCTTTAAATCTGAAGCCTTGAACTTGCAACAGAAAAGTGAACAAAAAGTTAAGCCGCATTCTGGCAATGGTTTTGATTGAGTTTGGCTTCGTATTCTATTGGGGTTAAGTACCCTAGCGAAGCATGCATCCTCTTCCGATTGTACCAAATCTCGATAAATTCAAATACCCCAATTTTCGTCTCCGCTATGCTGGTAGGTTCAGTAACGTATACCAGTTCAGCTTTAAGGGTTTTGAAGAAACTTTCAGCTACAGCGTTGTCCCAGCAGTTGCCCTTCCGGCTCATACTTTGTGTGACCAAAGGATAAGCTTTAAGCAGGTTCCTAAACTCGTGACAGGCATATTGCACGCCCTGATCCGAATGAAAGAGCAGGTCATCTGTGATCGATCTATTCTTTATAGCCATTTTCCAGGCGGGGATCACCGTATCAGCCGTTTTCATCGTTTCACTCAGCGACCATCCTATCACCTTGCGGTCGGCCAAATCCACAATGACTGTTAGATATAGCCACCCCTGGGCAGTTTTGATGTATGTAATATCCGATACCCACGCCCTTGCTAGTGTACCCGGCGTAAAGTTTCTGTCTAACAGGTTTTTAGCGATTGGATAGTGATGATTAGAATCGGTAGTTTTGACTCTAAATCTTTTGTAAACAACGCTTCTAATATTGGCAGCTTTCATCAGTCTAGCTACCCTCGGTCTAGAAATTTTAATACCCCTTTTTTGAAGCTCAAGAGTAATTTTGGGGCTTCCATAGCGTCCTCTACTTTCCCTGTGAATCTCTCGGATCAGGTTAAGTATAGTTTGATTATTTGTTTGTCGGGCTGAGGGCTTTCTATTAAGCCAATAATAGTAGCCGCTTCGGCTTACTTTAAAGGCCTTACACATCCTCTCAACAACAAATACAGTCTGGTGCTCTTTCATAAACTGGAATATTTGTTGTCGCTCTTGGAGAAGATGCTGACTGCCTTTTTTAGAATGTCTCGTTCAATCTCTGCTTCTCGCAACCGTTTCTTTAGTTGGGCGATTTCCTCTTGTTCTGGTGTTAAAGAGGGCTTTCCATGCCCCGAAAAACTACCTTCTCTCTTCTGCTTGTACTCCCGCTTCCAGCGACTTAATAAATCGGCTCGGATACCTAATTCGTTGGCAACTTCACAGGTAGGTTTTCCTGAGAAGCATAGTTCAACTGCCATCACCTTGAAGGATCGGTCGAATTGTCGTTTAACTTGTTTCATATCGGCTAAGTTGAGGGTTATTGGCTTAACTCAGTGTCCACTCAAATATAGCAGGTTCAACCTGCATTTATAGACAATGTGACCCTATTTCATCCTAATCATTCACAAGCAACA
>CAKZPJ010000618.1 GCA_937138955.1 uncultured Flammeovirgaceae bacterium
AAAACACTTGGATTATCCCAGCGGGAGAATTTGATCTGAGTCAAATGGCAGCTGTGGATTGATATTAGTAAAGTTCTTATCTTGGAGAATATAAGCAGAGCAGAGTCAAAGCTTGCTATGCCGGAGTAGTTGACAAACACTTAGCATGAACAGAATTATTATTATCCTCAGCCTGCTACCTCTTTAGAGTGGATCGCTATCTGCTCAAAACGCCGTAGATGATCTAGATCAAATTCGGAATTGGTTTAGAGAGATCAATGCCAATATTAATCAGTTCAAGATGATTGAGTTATCGGATATTGAGATTTCTCGCGATACTACTTCTGAGAAGTATTCTGTGGAGGGAGCCGAAACGTACCGACCGGCTGCGGCTCGAATCACTAAGTTTTTTGATGGCGACGAGCTGGTAAAGCTGGTCATCACTTTTGATAGCGATCGGGAAGCATTGATTTCGGCGTACTACTTCCAAGAGGGAGAACTCTTCTTTGTGGATAAGTCCAAAACCATCTACCATCGCCCAAAGTGGCACAATGAATTTAATGCGTCCGAAATATCTACTACTAGTAGCCACTTCTACGTGAAAGGCCAGAGCCTGCTCAAATGGGTAGATTCCGACCTGCTGAGTATTGGAAAATCAAATCCTTACTTCGCTGAACAGGAAAAGACCATTCTCAGTGATGCTAACCTCTACTTGGCTATAAGCTAGTGTTTCGTTGAAGTGGGTAATCTTCAGGAATTTTAAGTAAGGTTGAACCTCAAAATGTGCGTAGAATTTTGTAAGTTACTACTAAAACTACCTTACCATAGAATCTACCGTACCCCATATTAGGCCCCGATTTAAATTAGAAACCTCACATACTCCAGAAGAGGTAATGAACAGAATTGCGGTTTTACTGGAGAATTCTCCAAGTAATATTAAGGGGTACATTACTAATAATCACGTTACGTTGGATATTACCGGAGCAGATGTTCACTACTGGTCGCCGCAGTTGAACTTTAGGGTGGAACCTGATGAAGAAAATCAAAATCATTCGGTGGTATCGGGGTTAATTGGACCTAGACCCGCCGTTTGGTCAATGTTTATGTTCATTTACGCAGGCATTGGGATAATAGCTCTGTTTATCTCGTTCTTCGCTGTCTCAAAACTATTGTTAGGCAAGTCATCCGATTTGATATATGCCTTCCCTATCGCGCTTTTATTTATGCTAACTGCTTATTTGGTGGGAAAATACGGCGAAAAATTAGCCGAAAACCAAATGGATTTGCTCCGGCAGTTTGTGAGAGAAGCGGTCTACTTTGGTAAAGAGAAACAGCAGTAGCATTAGTTGCCCTAAAGAATTATTTCTGCCGGTAAAGACCTTTAGTGCATATTTCGTAGTTTACGGAAGAAATAATTATTAACGTACCCACCAACCTTACAAACTTATGTCAACTACCACTATAAATGCCGATGATGCTCTAAAAGAATTAATGGACGGCAACCGCCGCTTTATGGAAGAGCATCAAAAACATCCTCATGAAGATCGACAGTGGCGCTATTCACTCACCGAAGGCCAAAGTCCCTTTGCCGTAGTGCTTACCTGTTCTGATTCCCGTGTAGCCCCCGAGATTATTTTTGACCAAGGCTTGGGCGATCTATTCGTCATTCGCGTAGCTGGAAATGTGGCTCGGGAGAAAGTGATCGGTAGTATTGAGTACGCCGTAGCCCACCTTGGATCCAAACTAGTGGTGGTGATGGGCCACGAAAACTGCGGGGCGGTGGGAGCCAGTTTAGGCACTGATGAAGTTGAGGGCCATATTGGCGCAATCATTCAGGCCATTAAGCCCGCGGTATACTTAGCCAAGCAAATGGAGGGTGACCTATTGACCAATTCTATTCGAAATAATGCCCAAATGGTAGCTGAACAACTCCGGGAAGCTCACCCCATTTTAATCCGGGAGATAAAAGAAGGCGGGGTAAAAGTAGTTTCAACTTATTACAAGATTAGTACTGGTGAGGTAGAGTTGTTGTAGAACTGCTCCTAAGTTTATCTTCTCGGTTTGTAACTGCTTTGCGCCTTAAGATTTACGGTCATCCGGCTTATCAAAATTCAGGTACCACTGAAAGCTGTTGTGAATGATTTGGCCCTTATTGCTTTGTACGTAGGACAAATACGCCTGCGCCACTGGCGATAGCTTTTTATTCTTTAGCCAAACCAAACGCCAAGCGGTGGCAATTGGTAATGACTTTGCTGGAATAATGTGAAGCTCTTTACTAGTCAATTCACTTTTAATACCGATCAATGGAATAATAGAGTAACCTAAACCAGCGATAACCGCCTGCTTAATCGCCTCATTAGAAGTTAGCTCAATCCTTTTTCGCCTTTTTCCTGCTCCCAAATACCGATCCATCGCCAGGCGGGTAGCCGAACCCGTCTCTCGGAAAATAAGAGGACGATCCTTATCGAAATGTTCCGTATTTCCCACG
>CAKZPJ010000619.1 GCA_937138955.1 uncultured Flammeovirgaceae bacterium
GAATTGCAGGAGGTAAACAATAAACTGGCCGCTCTTCGGAAAGCATTAGAGCTGGCGGAGGAGATTGGAAATTAGAAAATTGCAGATTGAAAACTAATAATTCTTGAAGATGGCAAAAAAGATTGAGCAGTTTGAAAATTTGCCGATATGGCAGCAGGCAACCGACATGGCTACTGCAATGTATCGTATTGATAGTCGTGACGATTGGAAATACGCTTTCAGTATAAAGGATCAAATACAGCGTTCCGCCTTATCGATTTCTAGTAATATTGCCGAAGGGTATGAATACGGAAATCAGAAGGACTTCATCCGCTTTCTTCGGTACGCTAAAGGTTCAGCGGGCGAGCTACGTAGTCAACTGTACATTCTCCATCGCTCAGAAATAGTTCAGCAAACTGAATATGATATTCTGCGGAATAAACTACTGGAAATATCTCGTCAACTATCTAGCTTCATAAAATACTTACGGTCGCGAACCCAATAATCTTACAACTTGTAATTTTTCAATCTGCAATTAACACCATGAAAATATTAGTACTAGACAATTACGATTCATTCACTTATAATCTAGTTCACATTCTGCGAGAGCTAGGAGTAGGTGAACAAATAGATATTGTTAGGAATGACAAGATTTCGGTAGCGGAAGTAGAGCGCTACGATAAAATATTGCTCTCGCCGGGGCCAGGCATTCCGTCCGAAGCGGGCATTATGATGGATGTAATCAAAACCTACGCTCCTACCAAAAGCATCCTCGGTATCTGCTTGGGTCACCAGGGAATTGCCGAAACCTTTGGAGCCGATCTTTATAATATGCCACTAGTACTACACGGCTACGGTGATAAGGTATTTACTGAGGACGATGAAGAGTATCTGTTTGACGAAGTTCCCAAGTCGTTTAATGTGTGCCGCTACCATAGTTGGGCCGTCGTTGCTGATTCTATGAACGACGATTTGGTAGTCACCGCCCGCGATATTAAAGGTGAGGTGATGGGCCTGCGCCATCATCAGTACGACGTAAAAGGCTTGCAATTTCACCCCGAATCCATCTTAACCGAACACGGAAAAGAGATTATTAAAAATTGGTTGACTCATTGATAGCTAGTCGGAGGTTTTGTAAAAAAGAATTGGTAAAATTAGCTAGCTGAAAAGGCCCTGCACAATCTTCTGTTGATGATATTGCTTCTCAAACAACATACTAAATCACTTTCTGTTCTTCTTCCATTGTTACTTGTCGTTGGTAATTTGCGAGCCCAACCTGTCCATCATTCTGGCTCTGAAGACAACCTGCCTAACTTCATTATCATCTTTTGTGACGATCTGGGGTACGCTGACTTGTCGGTGTTTGGTTCTAAGATCAACAATACTCCCAACCTGGAACAAATGGCCGAGGAGGGAGTAAAATTGACTAACTTTTACGCTACCGCCAGCGTATGCACTCCATCTCGGGCGAGTATCATGACTGGTTGTTATCCCCAGAGAGTTGACATGGCCGAAGTGCGCGAAACCGGCTTTCGCTCGGTGTTGTTGCAGGGTGCTCAGCACGGGCTGAATCCTAGTGAGATCACGTTGGCCGAAATGTTGAAACCAGCCGGTTACGCCACAGCCTGTATCGGAAAGTGGCACTTGGGCGATCAACCGCAATTCCTACCTACCCGCCAGGGCTTCGATACCTACTTCGGCGTTCCGTACAGTAATAACATGAAGGGTAAGTACGGACTGCCACTGATGCGAAATGAAGAAGTCATTGAACAACCCGCCGACCAAAGCACGTTAACGAAGCGTTATACCCAAGAAGCTATCACATTTATAGAAGCCCATCGGGAACAGCCTTTTTTTATCTACCTTCCTCATACGATGCCCCACACTCCCCTACACGCCAGTGAGGACTTCGCTGGCCATTCTCCGCACGGCCTCTATAGCGACGTAGTTGAGGAAATAGACTGGTCAACCGGAGAAATACTTAATTATCTGAAAGAAAATAACTTAGCAGAGAATACTTTCGTTTTCTTTACCTCGGATAATGGGGGAGTCGGTGGTGATCTAGGCCAGAACACTCCGCTACGCGACGGTAAAGGGCGGACGTGGGAAGGTGGTATGCGAGTTCCGGGTATCGCCTGGTGGCCGGGTACTATTCGGGCAAGTCGCACGGTAGATGCGCTAGCTACTACGATGGATTTTATGCCGACCTACCACCAACTGGTGTACGGTTCTCCGTTCACCCAGCAACTAATTGATGGTCACGATTTTTTTCCGCTATTAACCGGCGCCCAAGACTCATCTGCTTAACAGGAATTCTACTAT
>CAKZPJ010000620.1 GCA_937138955.1 uncultured Flammeovirgaceae bacterium
AACTTTAAATCACTCCATTATAAGGCTAACATCTAATATAAGGCCGAATTCGTAATGTTTGATTCTTTAGAAATCTGTTTTTTACCTTTCTGCTAAAAGTAATCGTACTCTTCAAAAGTAAATCTCAGTACTTGGCTGAGTAGCAACTTTAACCGGAAAGTTTTATACTTGCATCCGCATTGTGCGTCGCGCATCGCTTGAATTTTGAAGAGACTCTTTCATGATTGTTAAAACCAAAAAATATAAACTTTCTACCGGCACGTATATCAAACTGGCCATGTTTAATTTGCTACGTAAACAATGGTGGGTATTTTTGATCGTAGCGGCTCTTATGTGTGGAGCATTTATTATTTGGTCAATCTGGTGGATCATCGGTCCACTGATTGCGTTACTGCTTTATGCTTTATTTTGGCTCATCCAGTTTACGGGCGTAACCCAAATGGAGCAGAACAAAATTCTGTTCGAGCGGCTTAGCTACGAAATCAATAGCCAGCAAGTACTGATTAAGGTGAATACGAAGCAGGGTATGCCGTTGAAGTGGGATATGATTAAAGACGCTCGTATTGGAAAAGACTACTTCGTGCTGATTGTATCCAAAGCCCAACTAGTACATTTACCTTTTCGGATTTTCAACACTGAAAACGAGCGCAAATTTCTGCAAACGATTCTGAAGCGGAAAGGCTACTTAAAAGACTAACCAGTTTGTTGTTCTGATTTGTAGTGAAGAGTACTGCTATTATTTAAGTCTAGTATTTTTCGGGCAGCCTGTTGTATATCTTCAGGCGTAACTGCTTGTATCTTTTCTGATTCTTGATTTATCATATTGGGATCGCCAAGCATAGCCGAATAGGCCAAACTCATTGCCCGGTTAAGCAACTCCATCTCTGAAAACACCAACGTTGATTCTGCTTGATTCTTTACTTTCCGTAGTTCTTCATTACTCACAATAGTTTTCTTTATCGCCTCAACTACGGAAGTAATTGCATCGTCGGCGGTCTGTAAAGCTACGCCTTCGTTGAGCCTGCCGTTGATAATTAGCAAGCCAGGATCTACGGAGCCAGTAACGTAGGCGTTAATGGAACTGAACAGTGGGTTTTCTTTCACTAATTGGGTAAACAAACGAGAAGAGCGGCTTCGACCTAATATATCACTCAGTAAATCAGTGGCGTGATAATCAGGGCTAGTACGTCTGGGAATATGAAACGCTTTGTAAATAGCGTGAGCGGGTACCTTCCCATTTTTCTCTATAAATCTTGGTGTAGTTTGTTGTGCCTCCTGAGGCAACCGGCGATGGTAAGCTTCACCGGCCGGAATATCGCTAAACCATTTTTTGGCTAATTGCTCCACCTCTTCAGTTTCCACTCGTCCGGCAACGACCAGTATTGCATTATTGGGGCGATAGAACTTGTAGAAAAACGACTTTACATCGTCCAGCGTAGCTTGTTCAACGTGAGAAATATCGCGACCAATGGTGGGCCAGCGGTAGGGGTGAGTTTGGTACGCTAATGCTTTAAGAGTCATCATCGCATCTCCGTAGGGCTGGCTGAGGTAGTTTTGCTTGTATTCTTCAATTACCACCTTACGCTGCACTTCCAATACCTTGGGGTCAAACGACAGGCTCATCATCCGGTCAGATTCCAGCCAAAAAGCAGTTTCTAAGTTATTTGCCGGTAGGGTAAGAAAGTAATTGGTGATGTCGGGGTTAGTAAAGGCATTATTTTCCCCGCCAACCACTTGCAAGGGTTCATCGTAGTTGGGAATATTCTTCGATCCGCCGAACATCAAGTGTTCAAAAAGATGAGCGAACCCAGTTTTGTTCTCATCTTCGTCGCGAGAACCTACGTTATAGAGCACATTCACGGTAGCAATAGGCACCGATGAATCTTTGTGTACCAGTACTTGTAATCCGTTAGAAAGTTTAAATTGATCAAAGTCAATCATATTGATAATTTTGAATAGTCTTGCTGTTAACAATTAGATTTTTCAAATCGTTGTGAAATAGCAATTTTTTAGTGAGACAAACGATAACAATTTCTGCTATTTCTTTTTGCTTGGCATAATTAGTATCATTGGGCAAATTTTCGCTAACCATGCCATCAACCAGCAACCAAACCGATAGCACTAGCCAGTCTCGGAATTTAATTTATCAGTTCTTCGATCTCGTGAAGGAAGAAAGAACATTTATCTTATTGATAGGTGTTCTTTTTTTTGGAGCTGCTGTAGTCTATCCCTATCCGGGAATAGCTATGTGGTTTGGATTCTTGATAGCGGCTTACTCAGCAGTTTCTAACGACAGTATTCAAACTTTGGGAACGTTCATAGCTTCCAATGCCGAACGTCGGTGGTACGTACTTTGGCTGTATATCGGAGGTATTTTTCTGGTTACCGTTACGGTGGGCTGGATTCTCAACGACGGTGGGGTTTCCTTCGGGCGATTACGAACCACCGAGGCCGATGGCAGCTTGTCATTTCCTCAGCCTGAAAGCTTTGCGTTTTTGCAAATTGCTGCCCCAATTTTCCTGCTGATTCTCACACGTCTGCGGATGCCGGTTTCTACCACTTTTCTGCTGCTAAGTAGCTTTGCAGTTAGTCCGAGTGCGGTGGGTTCAGTCATCAATAAAAGCCTAACGGCTTATTTAATTGCATTTGGTCTGGGGTTGGGAGTTTGGTATTTGATTACGAATATTACTCAGAAGTACTTTGTGGGTAAACCGGCCTTTGGTTGGGCTATTGCTCAGTGGATTACCAGCGGCACACTATGGTCGGTGTGGATTATGCAGGATGCCGCTAACATCGCTATCTATCTACCGCGCTCGTTAAACATCGCTCAATTTCTAGGCTTCGCTTTAGTAGTATTTTTGGGGCTAGGGCTAATTTTCTTCTTGAAGGGAGATAAAATTCAAGATATTGTCAATGAGAAAAGCGAAGTAACCGACATACGTTCCGCGACAATTATTGATTTTGTGTACGCGCTTATTTTGATCTACAAACTCACCATCAGTACCATTCCTATGAGTACTACTTGGGTATTCATCGGACTATTGGGTGGTCGTGAGATTGGTATTCGTTTACGTCAAAAAAATAATGGCGAAAGTGAAAGGAAGAGTGTAGGAGGCGCACTGCGGATGGTTGGAAAAGATCTTGGTCTGGCCACCATTGGCCTAATTGTTTCAGTGTTGTTAGCAATGGCCGTGAATGAAGGATTCAGAGAAGAAGTGCTCAAATTCTTTAGTTAATAGATGTTTCGGCCTACTCTAGATTGTCAGTAAGGTTCGCTACTTAAAAACATTTCCAACAAAACAGTTTCGTCCGGTAGCTGAATTTTTATCTTTTCCTGTTGTTGACTAATTAAAACTACACTTTGCTGTTCGGGAAAGTTAAATACATTGGGCAATTGTTTTTCCGATGAAGCATTAGTAGTGATAGCTAAATCTACCTTTTCTGGTATCTGGTTGGTACTTGGTGGATTATACCAAATCACTTGAGCTTCGTCCTCAACTGACCGCCAAAAGCGGTTTTTAATTTTTTTGTCCGTAATCGATATCAAAAGTTGGGTTCTTTCAGCAATAGGATAATATCGTAATTCACTACTCGGTAAATTAAATAAGTACTGAATATCGGCAGAAGTAGACCCAGTTATTACGATCGGGACCAGCGCATTCTCGTAGGTAGTTGGCTGCCAGGAATTAAGCCAGTCGCGCCACGCATCCTCGGTAGTAAGGTTAGTAAGGCCATCTATCAATATAAAATCAGGGGATTGGCTATTGACTATCTGAGCAATACGCTGCCATTCATGCGAGTTTTGAGAGACTTTGGGTGAAACCCAATAGCTTCGCCAATCACGATTATCTGGCGAAAGTGTTTGAATCATCAACCGAGGACTGATCCCATCATCCTCACCAATCACCAAATAGTATTTCGTATCAGGTGATAAGTCTTTTAAGTGACAGAAATAATTTTCCATCCCTCGGTGAAAGTTAGCAGCCGTAATAGTGGCCTGAAAAGTATAAGCTGCTGTGTCTTGCTGATGGTCTACGGTATCATAATAAATCCGTTGCAAGTCAGGGCAACCACCGATTAACTCCCAGCCAAGCAGTGCTGAAGTAGTCGGGTTTTCAGTAAGAATTAGTCGGTAGTTCTGGGTGGCTGCTTCACTTGATTGTGAAAAAGACAGAATTATTAAAGTAAAATATACGGTCTTTGGTAGGTATTTTACCAAGCAATAGTAGCTATTTCGGTAACAATTTCTTAACATTAAGTTAACATTGGCTTAACATTTGCGTAACATTAACTTTTACACAAAATTTATTTATTATGAAAACCCCTTACGAACACCGAGCAAAGTACGGATTACACTACATTATTTTTGGGAAACCGTCAAAGGAAGCAAGACTGCTTTATTGGTTGTTATTAGGATTGATTATGGTGCTGAATTTCACCTATATCTTTTTAGCCTAATTACCCAATTGTAGTTCGGATATGGCTAGCCACGCCATTAAACCGGGACCAATTTCCAGCGCGTGTTCATCAATATCAAACGTGGGAGTATGCACTCCCGAAGTAATTCCCTTAGCTTCATTGCCAGTGCCTAATCGGTAGAAGCACGCATCTACATGATGGGTATAGTACGCGAAATCTTCTGCCGCCATCCATAAGTCTAAGTCCACTACATTTTCCTCTCCTAAATAATCAACTGCTAAATTTTTAGACCGTTGGGTGAGCTCAGGGTTATTTTGTAAAGATGGGTAGCCCACTTTGATATCAACATTGCAAGAGCCGCCTAAGCCAGAGCACAGACCATGGGCAATATCTTTTATTTTTTGATGCGCCTGATGTCGCCATTCTTCGTCTAGCGTACGGAAGGTGCCTTCAATATGTACTTCGTTAGGAATAACGTTGGTAGCTCCCTGGGCAATCACTTTGCCAAACGAAAGTACCGACGGAATTTTGGGGTTGGCTACTCGACTAATCACCTGCTGAAGCGTAACTAACAACTGAGCAGTTATCATCACCGGATCAATATTCTTTTCCGGCATAGCCGCATGACCTCCTTTACCTTTAATGGTTAGGTAAATTTCGTCAGCACTAGCCATATACATTCCTTCGCGAAAACCTATTTTCCCCGCTGGTAGATGAGGTAGCACATGTTGGCCCAGCATGGTTTGAGGGGCTGGATTCTTAAGTACACCCTCTTTAATCATAAGTGAGGCACCTCCGGGAAAACGTTCCTCGCCCGGTTGAAAAATAAGTTTAACAGTTCCTTCAAACTCCTCGCGAAGCTGCTGAAGAATATTTGCTACTCCCAACAGAGAAGAAGTATGAACATCGTGCCCACAGGCGTGCATCACTCCCTCATTTTTAGATTTGTAGGGTACATTATTGGCTTCAAGAATCGGTAGCGCGTCCATATCGGCTCGTAGGGCCACGGTTCGACTATCAGGATTTTTGCCCTTTATCAGCGCAACCACTCCAGTATCAGCTACTCCGGTTTGGGGAGATAAACCGAATGAAGTAAGCGTTTCAGCCACAAAACGAGCCGTTTGATGCTCCTGAAAGGATAATTCTGGATGCTGATGCAAGTGATGTCGATAGCCAACCACTTGTTCGGCCAGTTCACGAGACAATGACTTTATTTGAGGAAGTAAAGAATCCATATATAATGCCAATATTAATCAACCGTTTGGAAGGTTTCGGGTACCAGTAGCACATTAGGAAAAAGTTTTCTCAGAGCAATATAATCTTGCTGTGCCTCGAGTCTACTAGCGTATTCTCCGATACGGGTTCGCCAAATGGTTTGAAAGCGAACTGCTGGTTCAGCATCGGGTAGTGCCTGGTATACTTTTAGTTTCGCTTCGTTGGCCTCTTCCCGACTGTTTCCAGTATATACCTGGAGGGTGAATCCTTGATATTCGTTATTCTCTCGATTTAGATCGTCTACTGCATCAAAATACTCCGAAATATCTTCGGTCACCGAATTAGGAGTGGGTAATGCAGAAACTGTGGTAATTATTCGTTCGGGGTTCGGATCAATAGAACTCGAACTGTTTTGAGCAATTGAGTCGGCGTACTGAATTCGGTACTGACTCAAATCTTCATTATACTCTTCTGCTCCCTGAGTGCTAATTGTTTTAGTGGGGGCGCACTGTTGAAAAATAGCCAGTAGTAAGGCTGAACTAAGTAATAAAAATGAACTACGATTTATCATTGCCTAAATTTTTCTGAGCCAAAAGTAGATGTTTATCATAACAACTGCTAAATCATAGACATAAATTGTTTCATGGCTAGGAGCTTGGGGCGTGAAGCTAAGGGGTAAGAGCTTGATATTGAGGGATGGCGAACGATAGATAATTGTCACGAAGACGTGTAAAGTTACTAATTATTTTCATTGCATCAAGCATCAAGCATCAAGCACCAAGCACCAAGCCCGTTATCCGTTCCAACCTTCCCGATCGAGACTACGATACTGGATGGCTTCGGCCAGATGTTCTACAGCAATGTCAGTGGAGTTGTTGAGATCAGCAATGGTACGAGAAACTTTCAGGATACGATCGTAGGCGCGGGAAGATAGACCGAGTCGTTCCATAGCTGTCTTTAGCAAGGTTTTACCAGCCGATGAAATTTGGCAGACATCTTTCACCATTGGCGTGGGCATCATAGCATTGCAGTAGATTGATGCTTCCTGAAAGCGTTTAGTCTGTCGTTCCCGGGCGGCAATTACCCGTTCTCGGATGTGCGAACTGCTCTCGGTCTTACGATCCGCCGTCATTTCATCAAATGGCACGGGATTTACTTCTACGTGAATATCAATACGGTCGAGTAGGGGGCCACTGATTTTGTTCAAGTATCGCTGTACCGCCGTGGGTGAATCCGGGTGACCGGACTGAGCATCATAAAATTCACCGGAAGGGCTGGGGTTCATACTGGCAATCAGCATGAAGTTTGCCGGAAAATCGACCGTTCCCCGCGCCCGAGAGATGGTAACTGCCCGTTCTTCCAACGGTTGACGCAGCACTTCTAGTACGGTTCGTTTGAACTCCGGTAATTCATCTAAAAATAGAATGCCGTTATGCGCCAGAGAAATCTGACCGGGTTGAGGAATATTTCCACCACCGACCAGAGCGGCATCGCTAATAGTGTGGTGGGGAGCACAAAATGGGCGTTGTGAAATCAGCGCGGTATCAGTTGTGAGCTTCCCCGCTACGGAGTGAATTTTGGTGGTTTCTAGTGCTTCATGTAGGGTGAGCGGTGGTAAAATGGTAGGAACCCGTCGAGCCAGCATTGTTTTTCCTGAACCGGGTGGGCCGACCATAATCACGTTATGTCCTCCGGAGGCTGCCACTTCTAGCGCTCGCTTGATACTCTCATGCCCCTGCACATCCGAAAAATCTACTGCAAACTGGTTGATTTCCTCGAAGAATACGTCGCGGGTTTCGTGCCAAAAGGGTTCTATATTTTTATTGCCTTGAAGGAAATCAATGGTTTCAGCTAGGGTTTCTACTCCGATCACTTCCAGGTTGTTGACAATTGCCGCTTCTTGGGCGTTTTCCTTCGGCAATATAAAACCTTGGAATCCATTTTTACGGGCTTCTACCGCGATGGGCAACACACCTTTGATCGGTCGAAGAATACCATCTAGCGAAAGCTCACCCATAATCAGATACTTGGATAAAAGCGTATCCTGAATTTGACCGGAAGCCGACAGTATGCCTACCGCAATGGGCAGATCGTAGGCTGAACCTTCTTTACGAATATCGGCTGGTGCTAAGTTCACTACCGTTTTTATACGAGGCATGGCGTAGCCCGAATGCTTGATGGCGGCTTCCACTCGCTGCTCACTTTCCTTGACGGCACTGTCCGGCAGTCCGACCATAAAGAATTTAGTACCTTGACCCACACTTACCTCAATCGTAATCAAGTACGCATCTACGCCAAAGACCGCCCCGCCAAACGTTTTTGCTAACATTTTCTACTAGTTGATAATTGAACCCCGGATATGTTCCGAGGTGAATAATTGAAAAGTGTTGTAGTATTCTGATGTTAGGGTGTTATAGTTTAGAGTATTCAAGTTATCACGAATCTATAACCAATGAACTCATAAATACCCTAACGCTTTAACAATAAGCACTATAGCACCATAATGCTAAGATGTTAAACTATACAAAATCAGACAAACGTAATAGCTGCAATTCGGCAGGCATGTAGGAAAAAACGGGAATTAACTTGAAGAGACCACTTGCTTCTCAATAAGCAAGATCAGAATATGGATAACTTTAATATGGATTTCTTGGATACGGTCGGCGTAGCCAAAGTGAGGTACTCGAATTTCTACGTCGGCTTTATTGGCTAGTTTTCCGCCATCTTTTCCGGTAAGAGTGACTACTCGCATACTTTTCTCGCGAGCAGTTTCTACCGCGTTTAGCACATTGGGTGAATTGCCGCTGGTGCTGATGGCCAACAGCGCATCTTCCGGTCGGCCTAAACCCTCAATAAAGCGGGAAAAAATGTGGTTGTAACCGTAGTCGTTGCCTACGCAGGAGATATGACTGGGGTCAGAAATAGCAATAGCCGGAAGAGCTTCACGGTTGTCACGGTATTTGCCACTTAATTCTTCGGCAAAGTGCATCGCGTCGCAGTGAGAGCCACCGTTTCCACAACTGATAATTTTTCCACCGTTTTGGATTGTTTCAGCAAAAACAGTGGCGGCCTGTTCAATACGAGTTAGTAGTTGCCGATCGTTCCGTACCTTTTCTAGCAAATGAGCGGCTTCCTGTAGCTCGTCTTGAATTAAATCAATCATGTAAGTCTTTTCTGGTCAGTATCCGAGGGTTCATCGGTAGGTTTTTCCTCAGCATCGAGGGAAGATTCAAAAGATTGTATCTCTTGATCGATTTCATCTTCCCGGCGTTTCATGTCGTAGACCTGGGCCTTGATCTCGTTCTTTTCAGCTTTCAGCTTATCAATTTTACTCTGATAGCGCCGACGGTCAAACCAAGCCAGCCCAAACACAACCAGAAATAAGGCGAAACCCACGAGCGTAAAAATAACAACGGTGCTAGCACTATCTATTAGATTCTGAGCCACCGAATCGTTCAGGTTGAGCGCAAATGCTATTAAAACTACGTGGTAAAAAATTAGTAAAACGTAAAAAAATAGACGGATAGGTTTCATGAGCTATGGATTTGTTGTATCAAATATAAGTATTGGTAAGATAACACCCATAACTAGCTAGTTTGTTTGGGGCTATACCGCCTGCATCTGAGTAAGTTTCCGATACAGACCGTTTTTCTCTACCAGTTCCAAATGATTGCCTCGCTCTACAATTTTGCCTTGCTGTACTACCACAATCTCATCGGCATGCTGGATAGTGCTTAGCCGGTGAGCAATTACCAAGGAGGTTCGGTTTTGCATAAGATGCGCCAGGGCTTCCTGCACTAGCCTTTCTGATTCTGAATCTAGCGCAGAAGTAGCTTCGTCCAGTATAAGAATAGCTGGGTTTTTTAGCACCGCCCGTGCAATACTAATACGTTGTCGCTGACCACCCGACAACTTAGACCCTCGTTCACCCACCTCCGTTTGGTACTGCTGAGGTGTTTCCATAATAAAATCATGAGCATTGGCAATCTTCGCCGCCTTGGTTACTTCTTCCTCAGTAGCATCGGGCTTACCGAAGGTTATATTATTGAATATGGTGTCGTTGAATAAAATAGATTCTTGGGTCACAATACCCATGTGCTGACGTAGTGAAGTGATTTGATACGTATCTAATGCTACATCGTCTAGGTAGATTGTGCCTTCGGTAGGGTCGTAGAAGCGAGGTAATAAGTCAGCCAAAGTAGACTTTCCCCCGCCCGAGGGGCCAACCAAGGCAATGGTTTTTCCTTTTTTCAGGGTAAGGTTAATATCTTGAAGTACTAGCTCATCTTCGTAGGCAAAAGAAATATTCTCAAAGCGAATTTCTCGCTCAAAATCAGGCAGAGGCAGAGCATCATTCTTCTCAACAATCTGGCGTTCAGTATCAATAATTCGAAAAATCCGCTCCCCCGAAGCCAAGCCCCGCTGTATGCTACTGATAGAATTCGTGATAGAACGAGCTGGGTTCAGCATTTGAGAGAAAATAATAATGTAAGTGATAAACTCACTGGCACTTAATGACGAATCATTATTCAGCACCAGAATTCCGCCAAATAGCAGAATGCCCGCCACAACGGTAACGCCCAAAAACTCGGAGGTAGGCGAGGCCAGCTCCTGCTTGCGAGCCATAGCAACATTGGTGCGGGCGTAGTGATTCACTTCTTTCTCAAAGGTGTTTTCCACCAGTTGGCGGGCATTGAACGCTTTGACAATTCGCATGCCTGACAGCACTTCATCTAAAATACCCACAATTCGTCCGAGTGATTCCTGGCTTTCGGTAGCTTTCTTCTTTAAGCGTTTGTTAATCTGAGAAATAATGACCCCTGAGAGTACCAGCACCAGCAGGACAAATACAGTTAGCTGAGGCGACATTAGCAGCAGTACCGCAAAATACCCAATAATAGTTGCCGGATCGCGAAAGGCCACTTTCAAGCTGTTGACCACCGAGTTTTCTACTTCCTGTACATCGTTGGTCATGCGCGACATTATATCGCCCTTTCGCTCATTAGAAAAGTAGCCTAAATGCAAACGAGAAACCTGATTAAAAATTCGCATTCGTAGTTTCTGGATCGTACTTGCCCGGATTTTCGCCAGGGTGAGCCCCGAAACATAGCGAAACAGGTTAGATAGAAATACCGAAAGTACAATAATTCCGCAAACAAAGGCCAGGGCACCTACTTTTCCTCGGGTTTTAACAATAGATAAGAAATAGTAGTTGAAAGTTTTGATGACATAATCGGCTGAAAGGGAAAAATCAGGAGCATTTTGCATCTCGACTAGTGCTGTCTCATCTACTTTGTTGAATAATACCTCAAACAATGGAATTAGCAAAGTTAAATTGAGTAGACCAAAAAGAATAGATAATGAGGCATAAACTAAGTACTGAGGAATGTATCGGCGGTACGGTTTGGCAAAAGAGAGGATTCGTAGATAGGTCTTCATATTTTCCGATCGGTACTGAAATCAAACTGGTTGGTCAAAAAAAAGCGCAAACAATCAGTGAAGTAAGTTTGCATTTAAAGTTTCTCGGATTGTTACGAGGCAAAGCTAGTATGTTTCTACGTATTTTGGTAAAATTGCGCCTGTATAGAGGGTAAAGAGGATTGGTAAAAGGTAGATATTAAGTTTTGGCACATTCTGTTCAGAATAGAACAAAAGCTTTAATTACTGTTTACACCAATTCCCAGTCTCTAAACTCTGATACTCAGTTGTACTAAATTATAATTTTGTAAATATGTTTGATGCTAACGGAACAGAAGGCTTGGAGTTGTTTACCTGGATTGTCGGAGGGTTAATCGGATTTCTTGCTGCGCTTACGTTTACCCACTTTTTAGCGGTGCAAAAAGAAGACGAAGAAATTACCGATGACACTTCTGAAGTAGGCGCTCCACATACCGAAGAAAAAACTACACTACATTAACTAATGGATAAGCTTTTTAAAGTTATTTTTGATGGTCCGGCTACTATTTTGCTCACATTGCTTTTGCTGGCAACAGTTGGGCTGATTATTTTTTCGGATATTTTCGCCTTCGTTTAGGGCGCGACCCAACTACCTTCCCACTGCTGTTGGTGCCAGCTAAATTTCGCCCGAAGGTGTCCTTCCCGGCTTAATTTTAGAAAATCTAGTTGGTAGATGGTGCTAGTGATCAGGGTGAAGTTTTCAAAGCCAGATTGAGTATCTTCTTGGGTAGGGCTGTTTTTAAAACTCTCCGGAAGGTTATCGGTGTATTCACTAGTAGTTGTACCCGGCG
>CAKZPJ010000621.1 GCA_937138955.1 uncultured Flammeovirgaceae bacterium
CAACCAACTCGGGAGTTATCTGTTGATAAAAGGGAGTCGCTTTATATTTTGCGTACCACTTTTGTTTAGAATAAACCATGGGGCTAATTACTTCCCCAGTCTCAAACTCGAGGTCGTAGAGTGGATAGGTTAGCTGCTTTTCAAATGCATAGCTTATCGTATCCCTTTCTACCAGGATCAATACGTCCCAATCAGAATCAATGCCTTCCTTGCCCCGTGCTCTTGAGCCATAAAGATATACTTCTGCTTCCGGTGCTACCTGTTGTACGCGCTGTTTTATCGCCTGTAGTAGTTTTTGGTTACAATTTAAGTCCATCAACTGATTGATTTTTAGTACACATTTTCTCATCCGGTTAGTTCGGGGCTGCGCGTCCCAGACAGAAGCCGTGGTCTGGCGATTCAGTGGAATGACACCCAGTGCTTACTTCTAGCAACGAAGCTATCCAACCAAATATTTTGTAGCGTCCTTTGGTAGGTTCGGTAATGCGGGAGAGAATCTTCAGCAGCGTACTCTTGCCCGCCCCATTGCGCCCAATAATTCCTACTGCTTCGCCTTGCTTGATCTCAAAGTTAATATTCTTCAACGCCCAAAAGGCGGAGTCGGGAGTCCGGAGACCGCGGTCCGTATTCAAAGCTTCCGGTTTCCGGTCTCCCGTCTCCGGTCCCCGAAACATCCGTGACAAGCGCTCCCGGAAAGAACCAGATTTTTGACCACCGAGTTGGTAGCGTTTGTCCCGGGGCGCGCAGCCTAAGTTTTCTACTCGTATCGCTACGTTGCTCATGGTTTTCTTAACTTTGGCTTGATATACTGGAGCTTACGCAGTGTCATTTTTTCGTATATTTAAGCTATGAAACACGTTATTGTTATTGACGACCAAAGTAAGGCCGGGAAAAACCTGTTGGAACTAGCGGAGATACTATCTGAAAATGACCAATCTATCTTTCTTGTTACCGAAGAGGAAGAAGACAAAGCTTTGCTTGAAAAGATGCTTTCTAGCCAAGATTCAGATGTTCTTAGTTCTGGTGAGAAAGCAAAGTTTCTCAACCAACTCAGAGAGCAGGCTAATTTATGAAATTTGAAATTAGTAAAGGGTTTCAAAAGTCCTTTGGTCGGCTCAAAGATAAACAGTTGGCTATTGCCATCCTGTCGGCTATTGATGAAGTAAGCCAAGCTGATCAACCTGCTGATATTACTAATCTTAAGAAGTTGAAAGGCTATCAAACGGCCTACCGCGTTCGGGTTGGTAACTACCGTATTGGTGTATTTATTGAACCCGATGCTTCTGGCCAACTCTCCGTTACTTTTTCTGCTTTTTCGCATCGTAAAGATATTTATAAGAAGTTTCCTTAAATCTTAAAGTTAATGTCTTTCAACACCCAGAAAACGGAGTCTGCAGTCTGGAGCGGTTCCCCACCGGAACTAGAGTCCGGATTCAAAGTTTCCGGTATTCCGATTCCTGACTCCGAAACATCCTGGATAGGCTCTCACGAAAAGAACCACTTTTGGATGCTCCTAGTTGGTATTTCTTACCTAAATTTTCTACCCGAATGGCTACGTCGGACATAATGTGTGGTATAGTATTCTTTACGATCTGGTAAGACTCTATCTTGAGATCGTTTTTACAAACTTAGTTAAAACCCAGAGAAGAAAAAGAGAGTAATCTGGCAACTTATCTACGAATATTACTTTCCAAGGACAAGGTTATTATCTGGTTTTTATGAAATAAACCATGATTACACAGAGACATTTTCAAGAAACAGGCAACGTTCTTTATTTAAAGTATAACATAAAAACCAAAAAAGCTACATCAGCATACTTTTTTAGTATTAGTCACTGTTGTCAGGGGTAATCGTGAAACTGTCTGAATCTCGCTACAACCGCAAAAATGCTGATTCGAATCTTTTTTAGTCAGCTAGGGTCTTTTGGGAAACCAGAGAGTAATCGTTTAAACCTGCTCCGATTCCGCGAGGTCGGATTGGGTTTTATTTGGATCAGTTTCATAGTTAGTATGTCCTGTTTAGTTCATTGATGGACTAAAAGCAAATTCATTCATCTGCTGAAATTTGCAATTGTAACTAAAGAGATATCGGCTGAGGTTATCCAAATAGAAAACAGGCTGTGGTAAGTAAGCCCAAGCGATGAGTCGGGCTGAGTAGCGGATATTAGTGATTCTATTATCCGTTTTGAAATCTATCTGAGCTTAGTTAAGAACATTATCCATTAATATGATACGCGCTAGAAAACGAAAATGATTGGGTAATAGACAGAAACAAAAAGTATCCAGATATCTGGATAAATACTGATCGTACTTCTGTAGGAAATAGCGATAGTTTTCCTGGTTGTAAAAGATATTTTCCCGGTTATTACCCCGATTAAAGATATGGTAGTAGCAATCTGGCTCCAGTGGAATCACATCTTTAGCCATCTTTTCTCATTTTAGTAGCTAATTAAACTACCCTATGGCAGTTCTCCCATCAAACAATATCCGCCATCACTCGCTCTACCCGCTTAAAGTAGAACAGTCCTGATATAAGGAGTATCGCTACTAGGCTGAAGGATAGAAAAGCGTACTGACTGGGTGGGGTTCCTCCCAATAAGCACCAGCGAAACCCTTCTACTACTCCGGCCATTGGGTTGAGGTAATAGATAGCAGTAGCCCACTTGGGGAGGTTATCGATAATAGCTGAAGCGGGATAAGCGGTAGGAGTAGCGTACAATCCAAACTGCACCAAAAAGGGCACTACGTGCTGGAAGTCGCGATAGCGAATGGTGAGAGCGCTCAGCCAGATACCTACTGATAAAGCCGACAAAATCGTCAGCAGAATGAAAAGCGGTAAAAAGGCTAGTTGAGGTACTAACGGGTACTGATACACCAGCATCAGCACCACCACAAATAATAGCGCAATTCCGAAGTCTACAAAACCTACCACTGCCTTAGAAAGCGGAATAACCAGGCGAGGGAAATATATTTTCTTCACCATGCCCTGGGCACTAATAATGGAGTTGCCCGATTCTTTCATTACAAAGGCAAAGTAGGTCCAAGCAGCCATACCGGTGATGGCAAACAATGGATAAGGAACCCCACCGGTGTCTACCTTCACGGCTCGGCCGAAGACAATGGTAAAAATAGCTAGGGTTGCTAATGGTTGTAGTACTGCCCACAGCAGACCTAGAAAAGTTTGTGCGTAGCGCACCCGCAAGTCGCGGTACGCTAAAATGTAGAATAGATCGCGGTAGTGCAACAACTCTTTCAGGTTGAGCAGGCGCGAACGTTTATCGGCATCAACAACTAAATGAACCATGCTGCGAATTACAAATTACCCTGTGACAATAAAAGACATTTTGGGAGTAATTCTTACAAGCACAAGTCAGAGGGCTTGGGGCGGGGAGCTAGGAGTTGGTAAACATTACCCTTTTGGTAATTATGCCCCGCTTCTTGCCCATTAACAACAATCTCCGCATTCTTTCCCCTTGGCTTTTTGAAACGCTTCTCGGCCTTCTTTAAATGCAAACCAGGAGATACCCAACGCTCCCACCGCATCCACGTAGGGAATATGGAACAGTTCGTACAGGCCACTGGAAACTAATAGCAGTACCGACAGGTACAAACAAGTCTTGGTACAGTTGGCATCAGCAATAATGGGTTGGGAATTCAGCTTGTGCCCAGCTTTGAGTTTATACTTCACCAGAAAATACATGGAGGCAATAGAGGCTATGGCAACGATGATTCCGACTAGCGTGGTGGTAGGTTGCTCACCGGCCCAGATAGTTAGTCCCGACGTTAAGATCATGCCAATGGCTAGGAAGTAAAAACAGAAACCAGTTAGTTGCAGTGCCTGCTTTTCAAATTGATCACGCTGCACTTCGGGATTACGTTGCATGCGGTAGATCATGTGAGCAATTCCAATACCGGAGAGTACTTCTACAAAACTATCAATACCGAAGCCAAACAACGCTAGCGTATCGTCTTGTAACCCATAGTAAGTTGAGACAATTCCTTCCAGAGCGTTATAGAAAATGGTAATCATACTCAGCCAGAAAGCTATCTGTAGCCAGCGTTTTTGATCTATTTGTTCGTTAGTCTTCTCTCGGGTTGTACTGTTCATAAAGAGTTATTAGTCCTTTGTCAATTATCCTCTGTCACTGGTCATCTTACCTTTTCTCTTCCTCCCTCCTCCATGATTCATTATCAATTATTCCTTTTCAATTGTTCATTGTTCATTGCTCATTGCTCATTGCTCATTGCTCATTGCTCAATGTGTTTCTAACGTACACTTCTCTCCTGCTACCTCAAACTGGACAGTAATATGGTTGATGTGATATTCGCTTAATGCTCGTTGCACATTAGCCCGCAGGTCAGCCAGTTCGTTCAGCCGTTTATCTTCCTCTACTACTAAATGGACTGATAGTATATGGTACTGCCCATCCATAGTCCACAGATGGGTGTCGTGGATACCTGTTATCTCATCAAGAGAATAAAGGGTCTGACGAATACTTTCAATATCCAGATTTTCGGGGATGGCTTGCAGGAAGATCATTAGTACCTTACGGAGGTTCTTGAAGGCATTCCAAAGAATAAATAAGGCAATACCAATGGATAGGATCGGATCAATAATAACCCAGTCAGTTAGTAGCATTATTCCGCTACCGATCAGCACGGCTACCCAACCTAGGGCATCTTCCATAAGGTGCAGCATCACCGTACGCTGATTAATGGAATTATCACCCCTTTTTAACCGAAGTACTGCTGCTCCGTTCATCAGTACTCCCAATATCGCTAAGTACAGCATTCCTTCTGACTGCACCGGTTCAGGGTTAAGCAACCGAGGAATGCTTTCGTACACAATAATAATTGAGCCTACTAGCAAAATAATAGAATTAATCAGCGCGCTAAGCGGGGAGAACCGCTTAAACCCAAAGGAGAAAGTTTTGCTACGCCCTTTCTGGGAATAGTTTTCTAGAAACAGTGCTGAACCAATTGCGAACGTATCTCCCAAGTCATGCACCGCATCGGCCAGAATAGCGACCGAATTGGTGAGTGCCCCGCCAATAAATT
>CAKZPJ010000622.1 GCA_937138955.1 uncultured Flammeovirgaceae bacterium
GCACTTTCCGTTTTTCGTCATTGATTCATCATTAGTCATTAGTCTTTAGTCATTAGTCATTAGTCATATGTATAAATTTATTCTTCGCCCCCTACTCTTTTTGTTAAAGCCAGAACAGGCTCATAAAGTAACTGTCGGTTTATTACGACTAGCAATGGCTATTCTTCCGGTCAAACACCTTTTTCAAAAAAGTCTGGAAGTGAATAATCCTGATCTGACCCGAAATTTGTTTGGCTTAACATTTAAAAACCCAGTTGGATTAGCCGCGGGCTTCGATAAAGATGCTAAACTCATTGATGAGATGGCAGCTTTGGGTTTTGGGTTTTTAGAAATTGGTACACTAACACCTCGCCCGCAAGCGGGTAACCCTCAACCTCGCTTATTTCGCTTACCGAAAGATCGTGGTTTGATTAATCGAATGGGATTCAATAATGCCGGAATTCACGCAGCAGCAGAACGATTAGCCAGACGAAAGTCGAATATCATTGTTGGTGGGAATATTGGCAAAAACAAAACCACTCCTAACAAAAATGCTACGGACGATTACGAGCAGTGCTTTGAATTACTTTTTCCACTGGTTGATTATTTTACGGTAAACGTCAGTTCGCCCAACACTCCTGACTTGCGACAGCTTCAGGAAAAAGAACCGCTGTTCAATCTGCTTAATCATTTAAAAAAGCTGAATCAAAAGAAAGCAAACCCTAAACCAATTTTACTCAAAATTGCCCCAGACTTGAACAACACTCAGCTAGACGATATTATTGAAATCTGCTTGACTGTTCCGTTGGACGGCGTTATTGCTACCAATACCACTATATCTCGCGAATCGCTTCAAACTAGTGACAATACTTTGCGAGCGATTGGAGCAGGTGGATTAAGCGGTCGAGCAATCCGACAACGATCAACCGAAGTAATTCGCTACATTCACCAGAAGTCAGGTGGTAAATTACCGATTATTGGTGTGGGGGGTATCAATAGTCCGGCAGATGCTTTGGAAAAATTGGAGGCGGGAGCCAGTCTAGTACAACTTTATACCGGATACATTTACGAAGGTCCAGCTTTAGTACGAGATATCAACCGAGCTATTTTAACCAAGACCTCTGTTTACGCCGGAAACTAGTATTATTTCTATGGCTATTTTTTACCAACCAGCCGTTGCCGAGGGTGTTGATTTTCTGACTGAAGAAGAATCTCGGCACTGCGTAAAAGTATTACGATTGCGTCCAAATGACCCGATTACGGTTGTAGACGGAAAAGGCACTTACTACCAGTCGGTAATCCAGGAGACAAATCCTAAACGTTGTACATTTAATATCGTTAGCCAACGCCATCAACCCCCTCTCCCCTACTCTATTAACCTGCTAATCGCTCCTACCAAAAACTTAGATCGGATGGAATGGATGGTTGAAAAACTCACTGAAATTGGTGTGGATAGCATTCAGTTTATTGAGTGTGATTATTCCGAACGAAGAGTGCTCAAATTGGAGCGCTTGCAGCGAAAAGCGGTGAGTGCCATGAAGCAGTCCGGTCGGGCTTTACTCCCTACTTTATCAGAAATGCAACCTCTAACTTCTGAGCAACTTAAGATACCAGAAAGTACTCAAAATTTTATCGCGCATATTGATGAAGACCATCACCAACCACTCAGTCAGTTGGCTCAAGCTAACAAATCTTATCTAGTACTGATTGGCCCAGAAGGCGGCTTCAGCCCGAAAGAGATATCATGGGCTACGGAGCAATATTCCAAGATGGTCAGTCTGGGTGATTATCGGCTGAGAACCGAAACCGCCGGGTTAGCCGCCTGCCAAACACTTCATATCATTAATTATCTGCACCCAGTTGAGTAATCTGCTCAAGAAGGTCACTTGTCTCATTTTCTGCATAAAAATTAATCCGAATCGTAGATGAGCTATTTTCCCCGAAACGTTGGCTTTCTCTTTTCTAGAAACGCTCGGATTCCTTCCTGATGATCTTCGGTAGCCGCGGCTTGATCTTGAATTTGGGCCTCATAATCCAGTACTTCCGTCAGACTCATTTCGTATGATTGATTGAGCATTTGCTTAATCATACCAATGGTTTTAGTAGGCGCGTGGGCAAACTTTTTAGCTATCTGATAAGTAGCAGACGCTAACTGCTCGTGCTCAACTACCTGATTAGCTAGTCCAATTTGAACCGCCTCTTCGGAACCTACGGTTTTTCCGGTACTTGCCAGCTCAAATGCTCGTAGTGATCCCACCATCCGGGGTAGAAAGTAGGTAGAACCGGAGTCCATCACTAGGCCAATTCCTACAAATAGTTCTGCGAGACTAGCCTTGTCACTGGCAATAATCATATCACATGCTAGAGCTAAGGAGCAACCGGCACCCGCGGCTAAACCGTTGAGCTGACAGATAATGGGTTTTGGCAAATTACGCATCGCCAGAATTAGCGGATTATAGTACGTTCGCACAGCTTCGGAATAGGTTGTGCCCGTCAGTTCGGTTTGCGCAGCCTTTAGGTCTTGCCCTGAGCAAAATGCTGCCCCATTTCCCGTAAGGATTATCGCTCTCACGGCTAAATCCTCCCGAGCCTCATCAAATGCTTGCTTCAATTCTACTTTAATCTGATTGTTTAGTGCATTGTAGACCTCAGGGCGATTCAAAGTAATTTTTCCTATTTCTTCGCTAACTTCGTAGATAATATGTTGGAACATTCGACTGTTGATTAGTTACAAGTTGAAGGATTATAATGTTATAAGCTCACATACTTACACATTCTACAGCTGGGTGGCTGCTTTGTGCCCCCAACTTCTTTCTCCCATCTTCCTTCTCCATTATCAGTTGTTTCATCCGTAAATTTGTCTAGCTTTGCAACACTTGCGCACGTGGTGGAATTGGTAGACACGCTGTCTTGAGGGGGCAGTGCCTTAACTGGCGTGGAAGTTCGAATCTTCTCGCGCGCACACAAGCCTCACCTTCTGGTGTAGGCTTTTGTTTTTATCAGCCGGCGTAAAAATTAGCTCTTACCCCTTTCACCCCGGGTTTTACCGAGAATAACGATCCTGCTAGTGGCTCATCTTCAGGGTCAGTATTTTCTGAAATTGTAGTAATAAAGAGCGTATCCAGGTTTTCGCCACCAAAGGTGCAACTCGATGTTTTTTTAGCCGGAACATCGACTTGTTCTATAATTTTTCCTGTTTCAGAATCAACTGCAATAATGCGCCCACCGTCATAAATAGCCACCCACAGATTTCCGTCCCCATCAATCGTCATTCCATCGGGAACCCCCACTGCTGGGTCAATAGATATTACTTTACGCTCATGGTTAATAGCAGCCGTCTCTAAATCAAAGTGGTAGCAGTCTACGCAACCTTTCAGTGAATCAATAAAGTAAAACCACTGGTTATCTGCTGACCAAATCAATCCATTAGAAATATAAATATTATCTAATTTACGCTCTACATTATAATTTATATCCAACATATAAAGGCTACCCTGAGGCTCTTTGGGATTAATTTGCATAGTACCCGCCCAGAGTCGCCCATTAGCATCTACCTTCCCGTCATTAAAGCGGTTTTCTGGCAAGTGAGCTTCGGGATTTTCAATCATTGTTAACTCCCTACTGGCTTCATCGTACAAGCCGAAACCATTTTGTAAAGCTAGTACCAAACCATCACTACTACGAGGTATTACTGATCCTACGTATTGCCCAATTTCATAAACCTGATTTTCACCGCTTTTAGGATTAAACTTACATACCTGCCCCCGTAGTATATCTACACAATACAAACAATCGTGGCGATAATCCCAAACAGGGCCTTCACCTACAATAGCATTCCACTTCAATAGTAATTCTGCTTTCATTATCAGCAAATTAATAATTTTTGAACACACACAATATGGTCACCTTAAGCGAACACATAAATTTCTCAGGTAGAAATCACATTCAATATAACTTTAATAATTAAAATTTGCATTTTTATTACATATGTTGTAAATTTAACAACTATTAGTTCTGAATATTAACATCTAGTAATATGAATTTACGTTTAAATAGTGGATTCTTTGCCATTTTACTGGTGGCTTTGATTTCTGCTTGTCAGCCCTCTTCGGAAGTTGACATTGAAAGTACCCCTGATATTATTGTTCGAAACGATAATAGTCAGGATGCGCGCATCTACTTATCAGAAGGTGATAAAGTACTACCTTTTGAGGAAGTATCTACTACCGCTAAAAATGGTAGAATACAGGCCGAGCCCGCTGAAGACCTAAACTACGTATTAGTGCTACGGGCACAGGTAGATCCGCCTCAGTGGCAAGATAGCAAGTTGCAGGCTTCTCATGTAACTGTAGAAAACGGATTAGCTTACGTAACATACAATACCCAAGGTAGCACCTTTCTTGGAGGTTTAGATATTATTAATGTCCAAAACCCCAGAAATGCCACCTTAGTTGCTCAAGCAATCTATCCGAATACTGAATTTAGTTCGGTAGCCGTAGATAATAGCACTATTTACTTAGCTGGTGCTCAATTAGATGAAGATAGCCTTTCATCTCCGGCCATCTTGGAGATCGTGATTTACCAAGATAGCTTATCTACCGAACGGAAGACGATTGATGTACCCGGATACGTAAGTACCGATGTGAAAGTAGATCAAAATTTCATTTACGTTACCCACGGTTCTACCGGTGGATTGAGCATTTACAATAAGACTAGCCTTGAGTTGGTGGAGACTGTTCCTTTAGATGATGCTCGTTCTTTACTGGTGTCAGACGATCAGGTAACTGTAATGCAAGGTAGCCCCGCACGGATTACCACAATTCAAAAGAACTCCTGGCAAATCATACAGACTTTAGCCACGGAGGGGGCTAATGAGGTTGGAGCAAAATCAGTTTTTGCTATGTCTGACGATACCTATTTTGTACCAGCCGGACAGGAAGGGTTGAAATTACTGAGCCGACCTGGTGGGTCGCTAACCCAGCATATAACCATTTCTGAAGTTGAGGACGTTGAAGCGATTAACTTGACTTGTAATGGGGTTTCTTATGCCAGCGATAAAGTATTTGCGGCTAATGGAGCGGCAGGAATGTACGTAATGCATCAGGTAGATGAAGATTTTCAATTGTTCGGGTCAGTTCAATTTCCAGCATCAGCTAATTATGTGATGAGCCAGGAAAACCTACTTTTTGTGGCTACTGGTACCGAAGGCTTGCAAATTGTTGAAATTGTTGAGTATGATCCTGAAGCCGGTGATTATATTACCATCGGAGGTTGGAACGAATACGGTCGTCCAGACTATCTATGCGAAACTAGGACTGAGATTAATGCCGATATTGAAGCCCGCCTCAATCAGCAGTTCATTGCCGGTGATGATCTAACCCAGCGTCAGCCAGATTGGTTTCTAGCGACTGTTTTGACTGATATTGCTTTGCTGGAAGATACTGATTTAGAAATTACGGTAGTAGGCGAGTCAACCCACCATAAAAATACTATCGGATACTATACGTACCCCAATAATACCAGGCCGGAGAGTCCTAACGATCTTACGGATCAAACTGTTCTATTCCCCAATGCTACGGTTACCCTTAGCGAAAGTCACTTAATGAAAGGCGACAAAGTATGTCTACCTGGCTTCTCAGGGGGAAATACGCTTGGCTTCTTCCTGCACTTTAAGGGGTTTGTAGATGAAGAAGTTACCACAGGGTATCAAACTCACTATTCTAGCTGGTGGCTTCATAAAAACCGCCCCATTAAGCAACAAAATATTGTATTAGCTATTCCTGAGCAACAAACGTTAGTTCTTGCTTACGAAGATATACAGCGTCCTTACCATGACCAGGACTTTGACGATGGGGTATTTTTACTTACGTTCAGCAATCCAGATGCCGTAAATTGGTCGGCTTTTCCAGAACTACCTTAATTTCAGATTGCTAACTTCTGACAAAACCTCCGAACAGTATCCACTTTCGGAGGTTTTTCTTTTATGAGTCATATAATTCCAGTTCACGGACATACTCCTAAGGTAGGTGACAACTGCTTTATAGCTCCTACAGCCACGCTCATTGGTGAAGTCACTGTAGGCAAAGAATGTAGTTTGTGGTTTAATACCGTTATTCGTGGCGATGTAGCCTCAATTAAAATTGGGCACAACAGCAATATTCAGGATGGTGTAATTATCCATGGCACTTATCAAAAGGCTAATACTGTCATCGGTAATTACGTATCGGTCGGACACCGAGCGTTAGTACACGGATGCACATTGAAAGACTTTGCACTCATCGGAATGGGAGCCATTGTGATGGACCACGCTGTAATTGGAGAAGGAGCACTCGTTGCCGCGGGGGCCGTGGTGCTAGAAAATACAATCGTAGAGGCCGGCTACTTATACGCTGGAGTACCAGCTCGTAAGATCAAGAAGCTGGATTCATCGCATCAAGAACGTATGCGAACCATCGCTAATAATTATTCTATGTATGCTTCTTGGTATAATTCCGAATAATATTCTAATTTTGCTTACCCTTACAGCATTTAAAATTTAATCACACCCTAACTAGCCAAATATCCATGCGCTTTCTATCTATATCCTTGGGCACGTTGTTTTTTCTGAGTAGCTTCACTATCCAAGCTCAAGATAGTATTCAATCTAGAGCAGATTCTTTAGCACAAGCTTATATTATCACCGATGGTCATATTGACTTACCCTTCCGGCTTAAAATTTCGGGGTTCAGACTGAAGAAAGAATACATCAAAGATATTGAGAGTGAAACACAGGGTGACTTTGACTACCCTAAAGCGGTAGCAGGAGGATTAGACGCTCCATTTATGTCGATCTATATTCCAGCTAGTTATCAAGAAACTGGGGGTGCTAAAGAATTTGCTGACTCTCTTATCAATCTGGTACAAAATATCCAACAAGAGTTTCCTGAAAAATTTGCTTTGGCAAATTCTCCCCAAGAAATAGAAGAGAATTTTGAAAATGGTTTAATCTCTTTGCCCATGGGAATGGAAAATGGTGCTCCTATTGGTGACTCAATAGAAAATGTACAGTACTTTTTTGATCGAGGTATCCGTTATGTAACTCTAACTCACAGTAAGGTCAATAAAATTAGCGACTCTTCTTACGATACTACCCGCGTTTGGGACGGGCTTAGTCCTTTCGGTGAAGAAGTGGTTAAAGAAATGAATCGGGTGGGAATCATGGTGGATGTATCTCATATTTCTGATAGTGCTTTCTATGATGTTATGAAAATTACCCAAGCCCCAGTGATCGCCTCTCATTCGTCAGCCCGAAAGTTTGTACCCGGATTTGAACGAAACATGGACGATGATATGATCAAGCAAATGGGAAAGAATAACGGAGTAATTGCAATCAACTTTGGTTCTGGGTTCGTTGATGCCGAATCGCGCGAAAAGTCCAGTGAAATGCGCGCGCACCTTTCTCAGTGGATGAGTGAGCGAAATCTAACTTTTAGCGACAGTGCTACTCAAGCCTACGCCAAAGAGTACATGGCGAACAATCCAGCTTATTCCACCGTTCAAAAGGTAGCTGATCATATTGATCATGTGGTGCAATTAGCAGGAATTGATCACGTAGGTTTTGGGTCTGACTTTGATGGTGTGGGTGACACCTTACCTACCGGACTAAAAAATGCTTCTGATTACCCCAACCTCATTGCTGAACTATTAAAGAGAGGTTATTCTGACGAAGATATTGAGAAAGTTTGTTACAAGAATATGTTCAGGGTTTGGAACGATGTTCAGGGTGTGGCTCAAACTCTTACCCGCGAAGGAAATAATAGTACTAGCGGCGGCCGTTAACTTAAATTACTCACTGGTTTTCGCGCAAGAGAACAATCAAGAACCAGTATCAGGTAATCGCCCTATTTACCCCCATCAGGTTCGGGGAAATATAGGGTTGAGCACTTCGGGTATTCTATCAGATATAGTCGGTTATTTTCGGGTAATTGATGGTGTGCGTGTGAATAAGAACCCTGTTCTTTCAAGCACCTACCTATTTCAGCCAACCAAGCGACTAGCTATTGGCGGCACTATTGCTCATCAGAATTTTTCGGTAACGTATTCAGACCCTAATGATAATAATGCAAGACGATACGGACTCGCAGCTAGGCGATTCTATCTTGGTGCGGTTGGCTTAATTTATATAGTTGACAAGCCCCAATTCCGGATGTATAGCGGGGGGCGGATTGGTTACTCTAATTGGAACGTTGATTCTGATGTGGGCTTTCCTTCCGAAATTATTGACCAAATTATAAATTTCGCTTTGGGAGGAGCATTTGCTCCCCAATTAATTGTACTGGGTGGAGAGTCATATGTGACCG
>CAKZPJ010000623.1 GCA_937138955.1 uncultured Flammeovirgaceae bacterium
CGCTCTACGCACGGTTGATGCAAAAGGGAGCTCAATTAGTACTAAAAACAGTAGAAGCTATTAGCGAAGATGATTATGCTCTTACTCCGCAAGAAGTAATTACCGATTTAAAAACCGCTCCGAAAATTCACCGGGATACCTGCCAGATTGATTGGAATCAACCAGCGGAGCAGATTCGTAATTTCGTGCGGGGTCTTTCCCCGTATCCAGCGGCTTGGACTCAGCTTACGCTAACTAATGGAGAAAAGAAGAACTGTAAGATATTTTCGGTAAATGTTGCTGATCAAGAAAAAGCTAATCAAAATCCTGGTGATTTTATTACCGATAATAAGTCATATTTATACATCCAGGCGCAAGATAGCTGGCTAACGGTGGAAGAACTTCAGCTAGAAGGAAAAAGGCGAATGATAGTAGATGAATTTTTACGAGGAACTACGTTATGATAAAGTCAATTATGGTGGCCCGCTCTGATAACAATGTGATCGGCAAAGATAATGATCTAGTGTGGTACATGCCCGCTGATCTAAAATATTTCAAAGAAACCACCAGTGGCCACTTTGTAGCGATGGGGCGAAAAACCTATCAATCGGTAGATAAACCACTTCCGGGACGGCTCAATATCATTATTACTCGCCAAAATGATTTTTACCGTGAAAATTGTATTACAACCCACAGTCTGGATGAAGCTCTGGCTTTAGGCAAGCAAAATGGTCAGCAGGAAATGTTCATATTAGGTGGGGCACAAATTTATGAACTTGCCTTAGACGTAGCTGACCGCATTTATCTTACCGAGATTCACGGTGAATTCGAGGGCGATACTTTTTTTCCTGAGATTGACTTAAGCGCTTGGCAGGAAATAAAACGGGAAGATCACAAAGCTGACGAGAAAAATCCTTACCCTTACTCATTTGTAGTGTTAGAGCGGCATTAAAGCGGATTGCTGCCCAGCTCTTCTATTGCTTGGAATAAGTTCGCTTCCATAATCTCAAATTGCTCTAGTGCTTTAGCCAGGAAATCACTTTTTACTATTTCCTGAATATCTTCTTCCCCACTAATTTCAAGTTCGGGTACTTTATACGTCTGTTCAACCCACCCTTTTTCTAGTTTAATCAGGTATTTATTGTTCCAGTAGAAGATGGTGATTTTGCACTGCGCGTGCGGAATTTCCCCAATGACTCGCATAATAACTGCATAATTTAATTCCAAAAATAGGAATTAATTCCCTCACTGATACAAATCAATCCACCCATCTTATCATAATTTCATTTATTCACTGATTTATTACATTAGCACACAATTGGATTATATTATTTTTATATGGTACATAACTTATTTTATTTTGTATTATGCTAAAAGCATATAAAATATCGCTAATAACTTACTTTTCCATAATTATAGGGTGCGCTAACTCAGTGACGTTACTAGCCTCTTCTCCGCCTAAGTTGACTTTGGTTTTAAAATCAGATGTGAAGGAAGCCACTAGTTCGCTCTCATCTAATGCATCTTTTGCTGACTATTCTCATACTTCCTACAAAATTATCCGATCAACCCGTAAGATCAATACAACTCTTGTCCGCAATGGTGCTGATTTGTTGGTTCATTTCACTGACCCCAACAATCAAGTAGTTGTGCAGGTATCGGACGTTCAAGGTACTCTTATTAACACTACTAGCCATATTAATATGGAGGCAGGATTCTACGAAATTCCAGTGCTTCCTTCCGACAATGAATCGTCACTGTACTTCGTGTCGCTAATTGTTAATCAACAAGCCTACTCATTTCAAGTATCATTTCGACCATAATTAGCCGCTCATGGATACTGCCAAAATACTGATCGCTGAAGACGATGAAGCTTTACTAAATATGATTGCTTTTAAGCTAAGAGGGGAAGGGCTCTCCCAAATATTCCATGCTTATGATGGCAAACGAGCTAAGCGAATTATTCAGGAAGAGAAGCCTTCAGTAATCATTACTGATATTCTTATGCCTTTTGCCTCTGGACTTGAAGTTATTAGTTACGTAAGGTTGGAGCTGAAATACGACCCATTTATTATCGCCTTGTCAGCTATGAATACACCCCAAGCTGAAGCTGAAGCTTACGATTTGGGAGCTAATTACTACTTAGCTAAGCCTTTTAATCTACAAGGGCTAGTTGACCAAGTAAAACAGGTAATTCCCGTAGTTTTATGAAAAGACTTACCATCCATATTACCCTATTTTTCCTCATACTGGCTACATCGAATCAGCTCTTCTGTCAGTCAATCAATGCTGATAGCTTATACGTTACCGCTCGCTCTCAAGCTCATATTCAACAATATGATGCGGCAATAGCTAGTTTGCGGGTGTTGTTAGCGAACTACCCCGAGCGGTACGATGCTCACCTTCTACTATGCTCAGTTTATAGCTGGGAGCAAAAATTTGAACAAGCACGCTCCGCTTATCAAGTGCTTTTAGAAAAGTACCCTACAGTAGAGGTCTATCGTGGGGCAGGACGAGTAGAAATGTGGGATGTCGCTTGGGCTGATGCGCTTGCTCTAATTAGCCGAGGGCTGAATAATTACCCCAGGGATACAGTGCTTACATTACTAAAGGCACAAACATTAACTGAATTAGGGCGAACTGAAGAAGGGATAACTTTATTGGAAGAGATGCTCCCCTCGCCGCAGGCAGATAGCTTGCTACAGGAACTTCGTCCTCAGAACACTAAAAATGCGATTCGGGCCAGTTACTACTATGCAAACTTTAACGAGGTTTTTACGCCTTGGCATATTGGTAGTTTAGAATACGAGCGTCGTACCAAGCTTGGACCAGTGATCGCACGGCTGAGTCGCGCTCGTATGTTTAATCAAATTGGTCAACAAGCTGAATTAGATTTCTATCCTAAAATTGCTTCTCGCACATACGCTTACCTCAATTTTGGAATATCTGACCGAACTGTTTTTCCCAACCTGCGCTGGGGAGGCGAGCTTTTTCAAGGAATTGGTGCAAGTACTGAGATATCGGGCGGAATGCGAATGCTGTTTTTTGAACCTACTACTGTACGTATTTATACTGCCCAGATAGGTCACTATGCTGGTTCTCACTGGATTTCTGCTCGGGCTTTTCTGACGAATATACAAGAAACTAGCAACGCTGCCGGAGCATTTACCTACCGAAAATTTATTCGGCACAGCGATCATTACTTTAGCCTGTATGCTAATTATGGAAATGCGCCGATTCAAGTAGTAAGCTTACCAGAAATACTACGGGTAAATACCCAAAGGCTGGGTCTTGACTATAAACACGATTTTTGGCAACGCACTCTACTGGTGCGTCTCATGGCTGAATATCAATGGGAGGAATACGTTGAGCTTCGTCAGGTAAACCGCTGGGGAATAGAGTTTGGGTTAGAGAAAAGATTTTAATTATGATAGTCGCTATTCAACTAGAAACATTAATATACTCTCACGGACTGCTGTTAGGCATTGCGGCTTTTCTTTTGTCTACTTGCCTTGTTTTAGTTATAGTACTGTATATACACCGTACTCTTTCTGTAATCAGAGAAAAGAAGAAGAGTGACCTTCAGTTCCGCTATCAATACTTACTGTATGATGCTTTGGTTGAAACTCAAGCAGAGAATGCTTCAAATAGTTTCCTGGAAGTGGCCTTAGAACTATTTCAGCGTGAGAAGAAACAGAATAAATACCTCGATCCGCAGATTCTTACCGATATTATTCTTAACCTAAAGAAAAGCCTTACCGGTTCAGCTCAAAACCAACTCCTCAGCTTAGCTCATGCTTTAGAGCTACCTAAGTATTCTTTAAAGAAGTTGCGAGAGCAGAATACCAGCGCACGTACCCAAGGACTTCATGAAATCAGTGCTATGCAAGTGAATCAGCCAGAGGTAAAAGAAGAAATAAAATCTTTACATCCGTCAGACGCCTCGCATATGGCTCAAGAAGTTATTTTAACACTAGCTAAGTTAGAATCAGCCCCTGATTTAGCGTTTTTAAGTAACTTAGATACGCCACTAAGTGAGTTACTACAAATTCGTTTGCACCATCATTTACGCAGTGTTGATCGGCATTGCCTTCCAAATTTCAGCCAGTGGCTAGATTCTGAAAATGAAAGTATCATTCTGTTCGCCTTACGTATGATTGCCGAGTTTCAACAGCATTCGGCAGCCCAGTCTGTCCTGCATCAGCTTTCCAATTCATCTCCCTCAGTTATTACAGAAGCTATCAAGACAGTTGATCAGCTACAACTTGTTGAAGCTATACCTATACTAATGAGTCTGGTTCAGCACGAAGATACAGACGTTCAATTGGCTAGTTTACAAGCGATTAGCAAATTAGGAAATCATCAACAGACTGCTGGCCTAGACAGTCTTAGCCAACACCCTAACTACTGGGTAAGAAGAGCTAGCTCGAAGGCAGTTGCTCGACTTCAATCTAATGCAGAAACAACAAAATCGTCGCTTTAACACCACAAGCAGATTGTTATGAAAGAAATTGCTATTAGTAGTATCACATATGTTGCTGAGAATCTGATCCTGATTTATGGTCTTATTCTAGCGGGGTTTTCCATTTTTCTCTCTATTGTTGGTCTAACTGAGATTAGAAAATATCTAAAAAGCAGCCGTTTAGATGATCCACAGGCACTGCTATCCTCACCATTTACCCCAAAAATCTCCCTAATAGTACCAATGTATAACGAAGGGCAAACCATCATTGATAGTGTGCGTTCGCTTTTATCTCTTCAGTATAATAACTATGAAGTAATTGTAGTGAATGACGGTAGCACCGATGATTCGCTGCGTAAGATGATTGAATACTTTCAATTAGTACCTACCCACCTAGAAAGTAACTATGAGTTACCTACTGAGAAAGTACGCTGTCTATATAAATCACAGAAAAAGGTTTTCGGTAAAATTACGGTAATCGATAAAGCGAATGGTGGTAAGGCCGATGCCCTGAATGCCGGACTTAATCACGCTGAAGGTAAATTGGTAGCCACTATGGATGCTGACTCTATTATTGCCCCAAATGCTCTGCTCAAAATGGTAAAGCCATTCTTACAAAACTCTAAGCGGGTAATCGCTACGGGTAGTATGGTTCGTATTGCTAACTCTTGTACTATTGAAGACGGAAGTTTGGTTAAAATACAGCTACCCAAAGGATGGTTGGCCCGATTTCAGGCACTGGAGTATATTCGCGTATTTCTTCTCAGCCGATTAGGATGGAGTCGGTTAAATGGGCTACTGATCATTTCAGGAGCATTTGGCTTGTTTGACCGAGAAATTGTGGTAAAATCTGGGGGATACTATACGAGTACTGTCGGTGAAGACATGGAGCTAACGATACGAATGCGTCGCTATATGCACGATAATAATCTATCTTATAAAGTAATTTATATCCCTGATCCTTTGTGCTGGACTGAAGCTCCGGGAAGTTTAACGCAGCTTGGCCGACAAAGAAATCGTTGGGCACGAGGTACTGCAGAAACTTTGATCAAACACAGAAAACTGTTGCTTAACCCCAAATATAAACTGATGGGTTGGTTGAGTTACCCTTACTGGCTATGTTTCGAGTTCTTAGCTCCATTTGTTGAAAGTATTGGCTTAGCTTACTGCTTAACACTAGCTATATTAGGGCACTTAGATTGGACTAATTTTTTATTCTTTTTAATAATAATTTATTTTTTCTCAGTATTATTATCTTTGATTGCATTAGTAGCTGAAGAATACTCCTACCACAAGTATCAGCATACATCAGATATGGGAAAGCTAATCTTAACCGCCCTGATGGAACCAATATTTTATCATCCTATTGTTTTAGTGAATGCCATAAAGGGAAACTTAGATCTTTTGGTTGGAAAGAAGAGTTGGGGTGACATGCAGCGCCGTGGGTTTACTAAGCATCAAGAAGAGATACCGAAAAAGGCAGCCTGATAATTTTATCTAGCTACCTACTTAATTTATGTCGCTTTACTTTACGTCGCTATGCCAGAAGATTCATTGTATCGTAATACAATAGACTATCAGCTATCAAAGATTGCCGAAAACGATCAGGATTTTAAGAAACAGCTAGTAACTATTTATTCCGATTATATGCGGGATATTCCCGCCTATTTTGCACGCTTGATTGAGCAAGAAGGTTTGACAGGCATAATGGAGTTACAGCATAAGCACAAAACTACTTGCCATATATTAGCCCTTCAATCGCTTTCGGATACCTTTGCCGAAGCACAGAGCATATTATCTGAAGAAATAGCTAACAGAGAAATATTATTAAGTGACTGCACTAAAAAAGTTACTACTATTTGTCACGATACGCTTACTCAACTTCAAGAAATCACATATCCCTGATTTTTTCGATTTTCTCCTCGGCTAAATCTCTGCCTAGCTGATCGGTTTTAGACTTTTCTTGTTCGTATTCGGCAGTGGCTTCGTAATTTACTTTAATATAAATGGGCAAATGGTCGGAGCCATAGGGTGGTAGCCTTTTTAGCTCTACCAACTTAAAGTGATTGGAGATAAAAACATGATCTAACGGCCACCGCATAAGAGGGTACTTAGCATGGAATGTACTGTAGAACCCTCGACCCATTCTAGGATCAAGCAAACCGCTAATTCTAATAAATAAACGGGTAGAATACGACCAAGCTACATCGTTCAAGTCTCCGGCAACGAGAGTGGGTTCATCGGGACTGATGATATTTTTGCCTAAAATAAGTAACTCAGCATCGCGTTCGGTAGAAGTTTCGCTTTCGGTTGGGCTGGGAGGTTCGGGGTGTAAGCAGTGAAGGTTAATCCGCTGACCGGAAGGCAGCACCACCTTACCGTGGAAAGAAGGAATGTCGGGCTTGACTAAAAATCTAATATCGAAATCTTCTAAAGAAAATTTAGAGTATAGTAGCATGCCGTAGGTATTTTCTAACGGATACTCTAGAAAATGCGCGTATTTTTGTCGAATCGGCCCCATCTTTAGTTGCCACCATTCGTTGGTTTCAACCATCAGCAATATATCGGGGTCAACGGATCTAATTCGTTCCAGACACCCTTCAATATCCCGATTATACATTAAAACATTAGTCACCATAAAGCCGATGGCATTAGAGCCAATCGTCTGTTGAGTTTGCTTTACCTGTGACCCGGCGGCGGGAGTATACGGATAAATGATGAAAGCTTGGTATATAAGACAGCCCAGTTGAACAATGATAAATAAGATATTAAACCAGCCTTGCACTGGAAAAAAAATAACCAAACTTAAAAATATCAGAAGATTAACCACTGTAATCTGTACGTGCGGAAAATCAAATCCTCTTACTGACCAATGATCATATTTTATTAAAGGCAATAGGGTAGCCACGATGAATAAACTACCTACTAGGTATAGGACAATCTTCATGGCAAAACGGTAATTTGGTTCTGGTTGTTAGTTAATAACGTCAAATCCCGTGTAAGGGATAAGTACTTCTGGCATTTTAACCCCATCAGCGGATTGATTGTTTTCTAGGATAGCCGCTACAATTCGAGGAAGTGCCAAGGCGCTTCCGTTGAGCGTATGAAGCATCTGAGTTTTATTGTTTCCGTCTTTGTATCTAAGCTTGAGACGGTTGGCTTGGTAGGTTTCAAAATTACTTACTGAACTTACTTCCAACCATTTTTGCTGCGCCGCTGAGTATACTTCTAAATCGTAAGTAAGGGCCGCAGTAAAACCTAAATCACCGGCACAAAGTCTTAGTACCCGATAAGGTAGCTCCAACTGCTCGAGAATTTGGCGAGCATGTAGCAGCATGCCTTCCAGTGCTTTATACGATTGATCAGGGTGGCTAATTTGCACAATCTCTACCTTATCGAATTGATGCAAACGATTCAATCCTCGCACATGTGCTCCCCACGAGCCAGCTTCTCGGCGAAAGCAAGGAGTGTAACCAGCGTTTTTCAGCGGCAAATCGGCTTCCCGTAAAATTACGTCTCGATACAAGTTAGTAATGGGTACTTCCGCCGTAGGAATCAGGAATAGTTTCTGATCTACGATTTCGTACATCTGCCCCTCCTTATCAGGCAATTGCCCAGTTCCGTAGCCTGAATCTTCATTAATTAATAGAGGAGGTTGTACTTCCAGATAGCCCGCTTCTCGGGCTTTATCCAAGAAAAAGTTAACCAGTGCCCGTTGCAATCGAGCACCTTTTCCTTTGTAAACGGGAAAGCCAGCTCCAGAAATTTTATTACCCAAAGCAAAATCAACAATATCGTACTTTTCAATCAGCTCCCAGTGAGGAATCGCTTCGTCGGGTAATGTTGGTAATCTCCCATGTTCCAACACTATTTCGTTATCTTCAGCCCGTTTTCCCTCGGGCACACTTTCGTGTGGAAGGTTAGGAATATTATACAGCGTTTTCTGTAATTGTTCTTCGTAACCCCGTAGGGTTTCGGTGAGCGTTTTGGAACTATTCTTTAAATCAGCGGTTTTTACCTTTATAGCTTCAGCTTCTTTCCGCTTTCCTTCCTTCATAAGCTGACCAATCTGTCGCGATAGATTATTAGACTCTGCCAACGTTTCATCCAGCTGAGTTTGAGTTTCTTTACGCGACTGATTCAGCGCTACTACTTGATTAACTAAATATTGAGCATCGGTGAGGCCACGTTTAGTCAGTCCTCGTACGGTGGCTTCTGGGTTATTGGCGATAGTGGCAACAGCTAACATATTCTTTCAAAAATTAAGGAAGGGGGCGAAGTACGAGAAAATGTGCTAGAAAAGAAACGGGCAGGTATGAATTAAGTAGGGAAGGCTGAATAAAATTCACCACTAATTGCTTGACAAATAGCAACCGATGGTCTATACTTGCAGTAGCAAATCAGGAGAAGCAAAGCGTCTTTGCATTCCACTCCAAATTCAGTACGCTGCATTATCCTATAATATCCATTTATTTAATGTTCTTACCCTTCGGCTTCACCGCTGAATTTCCAAATTTTTAGTATCACGTATTCCAATTTATGTACAACATTGATGAATTACAGGTTCGCTTGCTCTCCGAGTTGCGAGAAATAGCCGAACAGATGGGATTGTCCAATTACAAAAAACTCAATAAAAAAGATCTTATCTACAAAATTCTGGATCAGCAGGCAATTCTGCCAGAAGACAAGCTTCCTCAGAAGAAGGAAAAGGTTACAGAAAAAACCACTCCTGCCCCTCAGAATGAAGATGCCAGCACCGAAAAAACGCCTTCTGCTAAGCAAGAAAGTAAACCCAAACGGCGACGCCCTAAGAAATCAAAAAGTGCTTCGGCTGAATCAGACCAGAACACTGAAAAAGTATCTAAGGGAGGCATTCGCAGTAAGCAAAAACCTCAGAAAGAAGAGAGTGACTCTTCTCAACACAAGCGTAAGCGGGTAAACGTGACTGAAACTGAAGATAGTAGCAATTCTGATACACCTGACAATACTAATGACCTGCTGGAGTCTTTTGATATTGAAATGGAAGAAATGGAGGCTTCTGGGGATTCATCCGTAAATAAAGACAAAAACGAGCGAAGTAAAGACACAGTTAACCCAAACGACCGCTCCAATAACAACAAAGACCGGTCTAGC
>CAKZPJ010000624.1 GCA_937138955.1 uncultured Flammeovirgaceae bacterium
CCCCGGTCATACGCACCGGTTCGCCGTTAGAAAAAGTGACCTTAGCGTATGATTTGATGTGTCTTATTTCGTGAGTATCTTGACGAATAACTCTGTATTCTAAGTCATACCTCTGGCTATTTTGTAAAGCAGCATCGATCTCCTCTCTAACACGCCCTCTATCATTCGGATGAATAACATCCCTCCATACTTCTTGATAGTTCACGTTGTCCTTCATATCTACTCCGAACATCTGGCAGGTACGTTCATCCCACACTACACGATCCTGTGGGATCACCCAGTCCCAAACACCAATATTGGCTGATTCGGTAGCAATCGCTAGTCGCTCCGAGTATTCTTTAATAGCCTGCTCGCTCTTTTGCTGCTTGGTAACATCCCGAAAATTAGATACTAACCCCTGGATATTTTCATCCATCAGTAGGTTAGTCATAACCGATTCTACCCAAATAACCTCTCCATCTTTACGAACTATCCGAGATAAACTATTAGATCGCTCCTGAGGATTAGTAATAGCGCTATGCATTATTTCCCCGACCAATGGAAGATCCTCCGGAAATATGTAGTTACGAGCGAAGGTGCCTATTAACTCTTCAGCAGTGTATCCAGTTACACCTACTACCGAGGGGCTTGCGTAAGTAATCATTCCCTGAGTATCATACATCATAATAGCATCGAAGCTCTTTTCCGTAAGGCTCCGAAACTTCTTTTCACTTTTCAACAGTAGCTCGTTCAGTTCTTGAGTACGCGCCAAAGTCAGCTCTAACTTTTTCTGACTCTCTTGAAATCTTTCGTTTAGTTTTTGACTTTTAGAAAGCAATTTAGCGTTGGCGTGCTCAGTAAGTTTTTGCTGATGAATACTACAAATAGAAGTAACGATCTCTTTTTTATCGTCTTCTTGCACTAACTGAGCCGTTACTTCCACCCAATGATACTGACCATTTTTTCTGCGTTTACGGTACTGATGGCGAATACAATCCCCAGATAGTACTCGTTTTAAATGCTCAGTAGCTTTAGATTGATCTTCCGGATGAATCCACTCAAAGGGTGAAGAGCCAAGTAATTCCGATGGTTTAAATCCTGTTAGATTTTCACATGAAGGTGAGACATAGTTGTAAGTTCCGTCTAGATCATGCTTACATACCATATCTGCTACATTGTCAGCTAACAGTTTATGCTGACTACGACTATCTAATAGTGCTTGATTAAGCTGAATATGGTGTAGGGCATTACCAAAAATGACCCCTAACATTTTAAGTGGTTCTAGCAGCCTCTCTGTTTTAGGCTTAACCTGCACCGAACTAACGAATAGCACATAGCCGGTAAGCTCTTGTTGATATATCATAGGGATGGCTAAAACAGACTCTAAGTTAAGCATATTGAGTAACCATTTCTCACGATTTGCTTCTCTAGGCAGGGTCTTTATACCAGAAATTTCAAAAGATTCTTTGTGCGAAGCTCGCTCGGTCCACCAAGGAAAGTTTTCTATCGATAGCTGACTAACGTGATTTCCTAACGTAAATACCTCAGAAGAAGAATACTCATAAGCAAGTTGGCCTTGCAGTTGTTCTTTGTTTTTGTCTCTTATATACACCAACCCTCGTTGAAACCCTAAAAAGTGGGTGACAACGCTTAATGCTTCACGCATTGTAGGAGATAAAGCATCAGAAGTAACGTCCATGAGTTGCATGGAAATAGTAAGTAGTTTCTGATTTAGCTGGTTAACTTCTTCAAGTCGTCGTGTTACCTCTTTTTTATCATCAATGTCATGACCTATTCCTTGCACCCCAATAAGGTTTCTTTGTTCATCAACTAATCCCATAAATTCCCATTGGGTAGTAAAATAGGTGCTACTACTTTGAAACTTACGAAGCTCAATTGGTAATGGCTCACCCGGATTCTGAATACACCGAAGGATAATATGTTCACAGTTATCTATATCATCAGGATGTATAGTCTTCAAAAGAGGCCGACCAACGTATTCTTCCTTATCTCCAAACTTGTGTTCATATGCAGTGTTTACAAACACAATATTCCCCTGCAAATCAATCTGAAACAGATAGTTTACCTGAGAACTAAGCATATAATGCGATGAGCCCCCGTAGGCCTGAGTAGCAGCCTTACGAAGATTAGATACTCTCGACATAAGCGACGAACATTAGAAAGTCAAAATCCCCAATCAGCTGACCTACCGTAAATAGAAAATTACTACTTTCACAGAGTGATTTGTGAGTAGTAATAGTCTGCTAAAATCAGATGTTATAATATTAGCTATTCACTGCTGATTTCCCCAAAAATATAGCCATTAGGTGAAATAAAATAATGATTGAAAAGAAAAAACCAATAATTTTTGCAAAAAATATGCATAAATATTTAAGCTTTTCATCCAGGACGATTCTATTGTCAAGTATATTGCTGCCAATACAGGACGTACCGAAAAAATGTCGTTTTACTAAAACGCTCGCTATTATATATTCCTACAAAACTTCTTAGCATTATTTAGTACTCCGTAAACTAGGCTGGGTAATATTCTGTATGATTGCATTATAGCGGACAGTCTTCGAATCCATCTACATTTTTACGAATGAGTAGGTTGTAAGGGCAGCGATATTCATTGGTTGAACTTCTTGAAATTGAAACAGGTGATCAATGGATTCTCCTCGATTCCAGTGGCGATGCATTACTAAAGCAGCTCCTAAAGCCGAGGCATTGTCTAACTCAGTTGTATAAAACTGAATATCTGGAAAATGAGCGGCTAAAAGCTGCATAAATAGCTGATTAGCGCAAAAGCCACCCGAAATAAAGACTTTCTTCGGGGGTGTTTGGCTAGTAACTAACTTCATGGAAATAGCTTGCATCTCTACCAAATCTAATATCAGTTGATGGTAGGCTTCTTCATAACTAGAAAATTGACTCAAATCAGTAGGTGAGCCTGTGAAGTTAGGTAGTGGCCCGGTTTGTTGCATAGTCTGCGGATAAAAATGACGCTCTGAATGTTCCCCTGATAGTAAATTTTCGAGCAGCTCTTTATCGGGAATAATTGAGCGATGATAGTCTGATGATTTGTTAAAGTGCTCAGTCAACCGAGCTTCCTGATAATCATGCTCGCGTCCCATGAGAATGCGTGATGCTTTTACTGAGACACCTCGGTAATTAATATATTGCAAACAGTCTTTTCGTAGTTCCTCATAGGTTAGTGGCTCTTCATTGAAAGGGTTTAGCGTAATATTCCAGGTACCAGAAGATAACAACATGAAAGACTCCTCGAATGCCAATAAATAAGGAACCAGCGAAGCCGAACTATCGTGAATACCCACTCCGCACAATGTATTACTATTGTTATTAGAAATCATTTCGTAGGAGTGAGTAGATACGACCGGAGGTAGCGTGGCATCGATCTTTTCGGCGTACACCCAGTCGTGACTTCGGTCACGTGAAAAATCCCAGAGTGCCGTATGACATCCTAAACTAGTAATCTCATTAAAACATTTTCCGTGTATTAAGTAAGCAAAGTATTGGGGAAGATGTAGCGAACGCCAAATAGTACGGTACATTTCGGGCTTGTGGTGTTTGAGCCAATACAGCTGCAACCCCGAATTAAGCATGCCCAAGCGGGGAGACGCTGTCTGACGGGTAAATGTCTCTTCGCCCCCGTATTGCTCATATAGTTGTTCAGCTAAACCTTCAGGATACGGTTTTAGATAGTTATACAGAGGCGTAGCCGGACGGCCCCGTTCATTAAGATGAACAAAAGAGGCACCGTAAGCAGATATATTAAGTGCCTTTATAGCAAATTTCTTATTCTTCTTAATTGCCTTGAAGCTCTTCTTTACCCACTGGCTAGTTTTTTCTACATCTTCGCAGGGGTAGCCATCGTCATCAACCGTTTCGGGCAGGCTTATCTGATCTCGGTGTACTATCTGATACTTTCGGTCATAAAGCAGTAGCTTTTTATTAGTTTTTCCGATATCATATATTGCAATAACTGGTTCGTTCATCTTTTATCGTTAGGTTGTTGTATTTCAAGGCTATAGGCCAGTTGCCAGAGTTTTAGCACCTCGTTCATTAATTAGTGTTTGACGGATTTGTAGCTTGCGGTACAGAGAAAGGGGGGCTAGTGCTGCGCCCGCCCGATGGCGTACTTCAGCCAATAATGGGCGCACATCTGTGCGGAAAGCATCCTGAATAATTTCCTGGCACATCACTACGTCATTATCCTCCTGAGCTTGGTAAAGAGCCTCCCGGTCTACCAGCAAAGCCTGGGCGTGAGCAATCAATATTGCATCAACCGATTGCAGCAAATCCTCCAGAGGGTCTTTCACATTGTGACTGGCGTCAATCATCCAGGCAAATGACTGGGTTTCTATTCCTTCTAGCAGTTCCAAAAAGATTAAGAATAGCTGGTAAGGTTTAATACTGCCTACGGTAAGGTCATCATCGCCGTATTTAGAATCGTTAAAGTGAAATCCGCCTAGTTTACCTTCCATCATTAAGCGGCTAACAATCTGCTCGATGTTAGTATTGGGTAAATGATGTCCCAAATCTACCAAGCTGAATGCTTTTGCTCCTAGCTTACTAGCCAACAGCAAAGAACTACCCCAATCTTGAATAACCGTACTGTAGAAGTTAGGCTCGTAAGGTTTATACTCCACCAACATTCGCCAGTCATCGGGCAGATGACCGTAAATCTCTTGTAAGCTTGCTAAAGTATGCTCAAATGCCCGCCGAAAGTTCTGTTGCCCAGGAAAGTTAGCCCCGTCGGACAGCCACACTGTAATTGCTTCTGAGCCTAAGGCTTTTCCGTAGTCTATCACCTGCTGGTTGTGCTCAACAGCCTGCTGACGCACCGCTGCATCGGTATGAGAGAGAGAGCCAAATTTATACGAATGCTCTTGGTCGGCTTGGTCTTGAAAGGTATTGGAGTTTACGGCGTCAAAAACAATTCCCCACTCTTTCGCTACTTGGCGAATTTGGTTCGCATTATCGGGAATATCCCAGGGAATATGGAGTGATATTGATCCGCAATGACCGTTGAGCGCGTGTAATACTCCCACATCTGCTATTTTTTCCTCCAAATTACGAGGCTCCCCTCCTCCGGGAAAACGCCCAAAGCGAGTGCCTCCGGTACCTAAAGCCCAGCTAGGAATAGCAATCTGCATTGCCGAGAGCTGGTGAATGCATTTTTCCCAAAAAGGATCGGAATAAGATTTTAGCGAACGAAAACTGTTCCAGCGTGCTTGATGAGCCGAAAGTGCTGATTCATTCTCTTCGGCAATACGTTGAAGATTAAGGTTCATACCATAGTGAAATTTGCTAGATATAAGCCTATTTTTTAGGTAATGCCATCCTGCACTATCCGGTGATCTTGCTAATTTTTCAAAATGAACGGAAATACTCGAGACACTGGCTAATAACTATGCATAAAAGTACTTTCTTTTTGAAATTATAAAAATATTCACGCGTTTTACTTCTCTAAATAAGTATCTCTCCAGTTAGGATAGGAGACATAAAATGAAAAAAGCCCATCTTTAGCAGATGAGCTTTTGCAATAAAAGAACGTTTTTCTTACTGATAATAGCTTAAACTAAATAAATCGTGCTCAGGCCAGTTATCAAGTTGGCTTAACTCTTTCTGCATAATATAGCTAATACGCCCCGTGAAATAACGACTACGATGGTTGCTGGTGTTCGCTAAAATCACCCAAGAAGTGCCATCTTGATGCCGTTTGACTAGAGCAGATGTTCCCGCTAATGTGCCCGTGCGCCACCAGGTACCACCCACTTTGGCACTTCGCCAACCGTAAGGTCGCCCTCCTTTGGTTTCTATCATATCTAGCAACGACTCGTTACTCAAAATATCAGGGCTATTTTTAAATCCGTCTACTGCTACTAAAAACTTCATCAGGTCGGCTGATGTAGCTACCCAGCCACCCGCTGCGCTTAGTGCTTCAATATTAAAGCTGTACGCATTAGATACTAACTCTCCTGAGCCATACATATCTGGCCGCATATTGTTAGATGATAAATCGTAGTAGCTTACTTCGTTCTCAAAACGGTCTTCCGGTCGGTTTTTAGCCAAATGCATATTAGTAATTCCCAGCGGAGACAAAATTTCAGTCTTCACAAAATCTTCGTAGCTCATGCCTGACTTAGCCTCAATCACTCGACCTAGCAAACAATAACCAAAATTGGAATAGTCGTAGCGAGTGCCCGGACGATACGGTAGGTTCTTAGATAGAATAAACTTAATAATATTATCTAAGTCGGGGGTGCCTTCGGTTTCCATAGCATCGGCAATACGCAGTGGAATAAATAGTGGATCACCAAACGAACGTTTGCTCCAACCACCGGTATGATTTAGCAGATGTTCTACAGTGACTTTGTAGTGCTTTTTATCTTTGATTCCTTGGTAGGGTTCGGTATTTAGAATACCGGTTTCACCAAATACTGGCTCATCCATCTGCAAGTATCCTTCTTCCCGTAATTTCATGATAGCTACCGCCGTAATCAGCTTAGATACACTACCGATTCGGAATAGATGATGCGGCTGAACGGCCTGTTCTGTTTCCTGATCGGTAAGGCCAAACCCTTTAGCGTATACCAGTTTGCCATCTTTAACAATACCTAACGAAGCGCCTACAATACCTTGTCGCTGAATGAACTGATTCATAGCCTGATCAATAGGCGTAAAATCAGCTAAAGCTGAATGCTCGTTGGTAAGCAGTTCAACTGAGCGAACATAATCTTTGTAACTATTACCCCAAGCAGCCTGCCCTGATTCAGAAATTGAAAACGGAACGCCCAAATATAGTAGCATGAACGCCCCAACTGAAACAAAAGAATGGATGCGAAGAGGAAAAGAAAGCCGTGAGGGTACGAATTTTCTTATTATCCTTTGCATGGTTTTAATCTACAGTGAAGTTGGTTGTTTGGTAGTTTTCTGTGTTCGATTTACTACCAGATTTAACGCTGTTTAGTTCATTAGTGTATCGGAATACCTAGTCGTAACTACTAAGTAGTGTAAATAATCTTACGCAAGCAATGCCTTTATGCCAATATGTCAATAACTTATTTATATAATTCTATTATTATTTTCTAGTTTTGAACCATATAACAATTAATCAACTATGAACTATCGGAAATTTGGCCGTTTGGGCTGGCAAGTGAGTGAAATTGGGTACGGAATGTGGGGCATGGCCGGATGGACCGGTTCAGACGATGACCAAAGTGAAAACTCCCTAGACCTAGCAGTGGAACTAGGTTGCAACTTCTTTGATACTGCTTGGGGCTACGGAGAAGGAAAAAGCGAAGAACTACTAGGTGCGCTAGTACATCGGCACCCAGATAAGAAATTATACACCGCTACCAAAGTACCACCCAAGAACTTTACCTGGCCTTCTGAGAGCCACTTCAAACTAGAGGATGTATTTCCTTACGATCATATCATAGAGTATACCGAGAAAAGTCTAAAAAATATGGCGATGGAAACGGTAGACTTACTACAATTCCACGTTTGGGAGGATGCTTGGGCCGAACAGGATGAATGGAAACGGGCTATAGAGCAACTAAAACAAGATGGCAAAATTAAAGGCATTGGCCTGAGTCTCAACCGTTGGGAACCTAATAATGGACTGGAAACAATTCGCACTGGTTTGATTGATGCCGTACAGGTGATCTACAATATTTTTGATCAGGCTCCCATAGACCAACTTTTTCCTCTTTGCGAAGAGCAAGATATAGGAGTAATTGCCCGCGTTCCCTTTGATGAAGGAACACTAACTGGAATGTTTACCCACGATACTACCTTTCCCGAAGATGACTGGCGCTCAACGTATTTTGTGCCGGAAAACCTGCACTCTAGTGTTGACCATGCTGATGAGGTTAAAGCAACTCTTCCCGAAAATATTAGTATGCCGGAAGCCGCTCTGAAATTCATTCTTGCCAATCCAACCGTCAGTACTATTATTCCTGGAATGCGAAAAGCTCGTCATGTACGAGCCAATATTGGGTGTAGCGATAGCGAACCACTCTCAAAGGAACTATTGCAAGAACTTCAAAACCACCGCTGGGATCGGGAACCTACCGAGTGGTCGCAATAAAAATTAGAAATACACCAAAAGAGGAGCGAAGCCCTCTTTCTCTATACTTTGCCAAATAAAAAACCATACTTCATGAGTGAAGTATGGTTCGGTAAATTCTTATAAAAAGAGATTTTCTAGATAGCCAACTTTTCCAGGTTTCTCTGGGTAAGTGGTTTGTTGATATACTGCTTCACACTCGCATATTTATGCGACTTATTTACATCCTGTGGATTGATAGATGAAGTAAGCATCACAATTTTGCAAAACTCCTTAGTATCATCAGAGAGTTTTTCAAACTCATCTAAAAATTGGAAGCCATCCATAAGCGGCATATCAATATCTAGAAAGATAATTTCAGGCAGCACCTGCACCCCAGTATCACCTAGTTTCTCAATATTTTTCAAAAACTCTATAGCACTTTTAGCTCCAGAGTGAGTATATATATGATCGCAAATGTTAGCGGCCTCTATCATCTTCTGATTAATCAGATTATCAATCTCGTTGTCATCAATTAGCATGACTGAACGATGTTTTTTCTCTTGTTCTGACATATTGTTTTGCGCTTGTTGAGTTATAGTTAGAAGTAAACCTCTTATTTCTAATATTCTAGGAATGATATAAATATGCTACTTATGTGATTTAGCATCAAATATGGTGCAAAATACGAACTTGTTGAAATAAAAAACCAAATAAATTGCGATTATACTTACCTTAAAAAAATTATATGTTCCTTATAATTCGTAGTAAGGAATCAATAATACTACAGTATACTAGAATAAATTAATCGCAATCAGGTTGAAAAAGTACCTTAAAGTAGAGGATTATCAGTAATACCCTAACAGCGATGACACTGTTTATTTACCAGCCAAATCCGTGAAAAGTGCGCTCTCCATCGGTAGATAGACCTTCGATAAGTATTCCTCCTGTCTTGTTTTGCATCATTGCTTCTAACTCTTTCGCATTTTGAATCGGTTTTTTATCAATAGAAGTAATAATAAACCCTTCTTTTAGCCCCGCTTTTTTCCATTTTCCTTCACCAAGTTCTAGTAGTTGGGCACCACCCTCTAATTCAAGGCTTTTCAGTATCTCGGAAGAAAGGTCTCCGAAAGTGCCTCCCTCAAATTCAACGGGTTGCACTTTCTGCACCATATCGGTATTGCCCATAGTATTTCTCAGCGTAGCGTAAACTGTTTCGCGCGAGCCATCTCGCCAAAAAGTAACTTCAACCTCGTCGCCCGGTCGGTTACGCGCTACCAGCTCCTGAAGCTCCGAAACGTTATCAACCGATCGGCTATTAATTTCAATAATAACATCGCCTGCTCCCATTCCCGCCTCGGCAGCCGCACTCTCTTGCGTTACCCCATCTACAAATACTCCCGTGACAGTCTCTAGTCCTTCTTCTTCCGCTAGTTGAGCGTTCACATCCCGAATTCGTACTCCCAGCAGTGCCCGCTGTACCGAGCCGAACTCCAATAAGTCGTTCATTACCTTTTGCACTAAT
>CAKZPJ010000625.1 GCA_937138955.1 uncultured Flammeovirgaceae bacterium
AGCGCGCAGATGCTGATCGTACTGAGAAACCATATTTCCCTCAATGGTATGGTGCCCACTGTTGTGCGTACGAGGGCCCACTTCGTTGACCAGAATTTCACCGTCACGGGTCAAAAATAGCTCTACTGCTAACAGCCCCGTCATATTCAGTTCTTCAATAACCTTCTTCGCTAAGTCGGTCGCTTTTTGAGCGATTTCTTCGCTAATGCTAGCGGGGGCAAATAGATATTCTACCAGATTATGTTCGGGATGAAAAACCATTTCGGTCACCGGAAACGCTTTGATCTCACCGGATGGATTACGCGCCACAATTACCGCTAGTTCTTTCTCAAAATCAATCAGCTTCTCCAGTAAGCCGGGCTGATCAAACCCCTTAGAAATATCTTCAGTCGATTGAATTTTCTGCACACCCCGCCCGTCGTAACCGGCTCGCCCCAGCTTTTGCACCGCCGGAAACATATCCTGATGTTTTTCCAAATCCAACTGCTGCTCAGTAAGCACGAAAGGTGCGGTTGGAATATCATGCTTCTCATAAAACTGCTTTTGCTCTCGCTTATCCTGAATGAGCGCGACTACGTTGGGTTCGGGGTACACTTTCTTTCCTTCTTCCGATAATTTCTGTAATGCCTCGGTATTTACATTTTCAATTTCAATAGTAATTACATCGCAGTTCTGAGCAAAAGTATAAACGGTATCAAAATCAGTTAAGGAACCTTGGGTAAACTCGGTAGCAATATCCCGGCAGGGGGCGTTTGCATCAGGATCGAGGATATGCACATCAATATTCAGATCAATAGCGGCCTGAATGAGCATACGTCCGAGTTGCCCTCCGCCAACAATACCTAGCGTAGTATTTTTATAATTCGTAAGCATTTAACTTTTCTTTTTTCAAAATTACAGGTTTCTTTCGGTTATGCGATACGTTGTTTTATTTCTCTTTTTATGCGCTTTGTCATCGACAGTCCGTGCCCAAAGCTTCCGGGCGTATGCCGAATTGGGAATTAATGCTTCGCAGATTGATGGTGATGATTTAGCGGGCTACAATCAACCAGGTTTACGGATTGGGGCGCACGTAGCAATGCCGCTCGACAGCAGTTGGCTGATTCGAGGTGGTATGGTGTACAGTGGCAAAGGTAGCCGACACGGCGAGCGCGATCTGTTTTTTCAGATCTTGCGGGTGAATTATTTGGAACTTCCGTTGGTTGCCCAATACGATTTGTTAGAAAAAGTATCGATTACCGCCGGATTTACGGCTAACTACCTAATCCAGGCAAAAGTGGATGGCGGGGGTGGTTTTGAATCTATCCGCGATCAATTTCGGGATTTTGATGTTTGCTACACCGCCGGAGTTATGTACCAGCCGTTTGACAATGCTGCTTTTTCCGTAAGTATCATTAATGGGCTATTTAGTGCTAGTTCAGTAGACTTTTTTCGTAACCGTAGTTTGGCTTTTTCGCTGTTTTATCAGTTGAGTGTTGGAATATAAGCTATTGAGTGCCCCAATCTCATTGCTTAGAAAATTATTCTAAGCATTTCATTCGAAAATAGGGCTCGAACTCCGCTCCGTTGAGATGTACTCCGGTAAACATTATATCCTCTACTCGTTCCACTCCTGGAATCCATCGATGATACTTCTCGAAGTGATATTGATAGGTGGCGGCAATAATCCCAACGCACGGGTGGTAGTAGAAGCTGGTTGATCCGGTACGCGGTGGACCGTGCAGATTTTCAGAAGGAGTGTATTCAAAGTGATAAATACTATCTTCATTAATACTTCGTAAAAGTATCCGGTTCATAAACTGGTTATTCACTTCATTAACGGCTTTGATAGAATCTGTCTCAAACTCGTGATACCGCATTGGAAAACTTTTTTTGTTAGATTCATCAATAATCCACCATGCATACTTCAGTTCGTCTTGACCAGTAATGATGGGAGCAGACAAATTCAGAACATTCGTACTAAAAAAAGGGACTACTTCAGTATTAATATATACCCAATCTCCTCTATTGAGCTCTTCTAATTGAAAAGGAGCTGGCTGTCGGATGATTCCAAAACACTCACTTAAGACTGGCGTTCTGTAAGCATAGTAACCATCTACTTCCTTTGAGACAGGTATTACGTTGTAGGTTCTTGACCAATGTGAGAAGCTATAAAATTCATCCTGAAATGATGAGTCCACGGTAGCAACCACTAGCTTTCGTAAGCTATCAAAGGTCAGCCTCTTCTCGCGAAACTCCTTATCAGAAATTCTCTTAGTTTGGGCAAATGAATATTGCGGAGATGGTAATGCCGAGATGGTTAATAGATAGCCTATTTCACTTTCTGGCTTCTCAATAGGTATGTTAAAAAGATCTATTTTCGGGAAAAATTTGTCTTTCGGAGCTAACTCAATCAGGTGCTTGTTGGGAACTTCATTCATTAGCAAGTATGCACTATCCAGATGGGCGAGGGATTGAGTGTAGCTCTCTTGAACTCCCAACAGGGTAAGTACTAGTAAAAACCATCCGTATATCTTCTTCACGACTCTGACCAAATTTTGTATCTTTCTCTTTTAAAGCGATACTTAATCTACTACATTTCTTACTCTTTATGTATAAAATTGGCTACTTGTTTTCTGCCTTCCTTATAATTTACTTAACGGGCTATCAAACAAAATTGCCCCAAGTTCAGCTTATGGCTGAGCAGCCTAACGTCCTATTCATCGCCGTAGATGATCTGCGACCTGAATTGGGTTGCTACGGAAAGCCGGTAATAATCTCCCCTAATATTGATCGATTGGCGAGTCAGGGCACATTATTTAATCGGGCGTATTGTCAGATTCCGGTCTGCGGGGCTTCCCGGGCGAGCTTACTTACGGGTTTACGTCCTAACCGCAACCGCTTTTTGGGCTACGCTACCTGGGCGGATAAGGATACTCCCGAAGCAGTTACTTTACCGCAGCACTTTATCAACAAAGACCGCTTTTCAAGCCTTCTAAATT
>CAKZPJ010000626.1 GCA_937138955.1 uncultured Flammeovirgaceae bacterium
TTATAACATAATATTATTATGAATCCCTCCAAAATAGCTCTACCCACTTACCAATGTTCAGCAAGAATTACTCAAGTTATTTGCTACTGATCTACCTGATGAGCAATTACAAGAGCTAAGAGGGGTGATTGCAAAATTTCTGATTGAGAAAGCTCGAGATCAGGCAGACACGATTTGGGACGATCAAAAGTACGATAAAGAAACTATTGAAAAGCTTTTGAACAAAAATCTGTAGGGTGCGGATAGTCATTGATTCGAATGTTATAGTGGCTGCTGTATCCCGAAGATCGCCCTATCGGCACATTCTAGATGAGCTTTTGGCGAAGAAGTTTGATTTATATGTGTCTACTGATATACTACTGTAGTACAAAGAGTTGCCCGAGCGTTTTTAAGGTAAAGAAGTACCCGATCTTACTGTAAGTGGTATTATACTACTCGAGAATATATTTAAAGTTGAGACGTATTACAACCTCCGACTTATTAGCGAAGACGCTGACGATAACAAGTTTTTTGATTGTGCATTTACCAGTAATGTTCATTATCTAGTCACGAACGATAGGCAATACAACGTTTTAAAATCAATAGATTTCCCCCAGATTAATTTACTCAAGGCTGACGAGTTTTTAGAATTACTTGGATCTATTAAATTATAGCCACAACGTATAAGCGGAGGAACATAGCGTGCATCAGGCGGTGATGTTAAACAATGTTAAATTCTCAGATCAAAAACACTTCATACTGCTAATATCTCTATCTTTAGTTAGGTGCTGACTTAACTTTAATAGATGTGCGGAATATAAAAGTATCTACGCTACGGTTTGCCGTAGGAATATTTGCATTCACCTTTATGCAGGTATCGACAGCGCAAGCCCAAAATATATCGATAGAGCTAGGATCTAGCGAAATAGGTTCTAATGAGTCATACACCATCACTTTAAAGGTGCAAAATGACCGAATTCGCCAGTACGGTGACTTTCCTGATATTACGAGTTTTAAAAAAGCAGGTACATCTACTTCATCTTCTACCCAGATTATCCAAGGAAAAATCACCACTTCTCAACAGGTAACTCAGTCTTATCTACCTAACAATCGGGGTACTTTTGTATTGCCCCCTTTTACTATGTCAATCAATAGTGAAATAGTACGGTCTGAAGGAACCACTATTCAAGTGGTGCCACCCCGCCACCGGAGCGTTCAACAACCCTACTATAGTAACAGTAGCCCATTGGATGAATTGCTCGATCAAGGCAGCCAATCCGAAGAATTTTTGAATATTCCAGAAAAGGCTTTTTTATCGCTCACTACCAGCCAAGATACAGTTTATGTAGGAGAAGGGTTTACAATTACATTAGCCCTATATGTATCGGATCAAAACCAAGCAGACCTTCATTTTTACCAACTTAACGAACAACTGGCTGATATACGAAAAAGGATTACTCCGCCCAATGTTTGGGAAGAAAATTTTGCTATTGAAAATATCAACAGACAGCCGATTACAATCAACGGGGAGGGCTATCAACAGTACAAATTCTACCAAGCTACTTTTTATCCTAACAATAATGAGTCCATTGAATTTCCTGGCGAATCGCTAAAAATGATCAAGTATCAACAGGTCATAAACCCTTCACTTTTCGGACGTCGCCGGAAAGAAGATTTCATAACCTTTACGACTAAGCCAGTAACAGTTATAGTGAAAAAATTACCGGATCATCCCCAACGAGCCTCAACCGCAGTAGGTGATTATCGACTAAAAGAAGCATTAACGGATAACCAGTTGACAACAGGAAATAGTTTCATCTACACATTTACTATTCAAGGAGAGGGTAATATCAATTTCATAGATTTTCCTCAATTGCGTAAGACGAATCATTTTGACTTTTATGATCCCACTGTTGAGCAAACAATCAATCAGACAAACAAACGTGTCATCGGTCAAAAGGCATTCTCATACTACGCTATACCCAATGAGCCTGGAAACTTCGATCTAAAGAAATACCTTTCATGGATATTTTTTAATCCTCGTAGCGAGCAGTATGATACGTTGTTCGCCAGTACCACTTTGCAGGTGAAGGGAGAAAGCCTCGCAAATAAAAAGATCAGTAGTCAGGATGTTGGCCCTTTTTATAACAAAATCACCAATGCAGATAATACACTTAGGAGACAAAGCATTGATCGTTGGCTACAAATAACCGCCAATATTATCATCATTGGGATGTTTGTACTTACTGTTATCGTAATCTTTAGAAAATAGAATTTA
>CAKZPJ010000627.1 GCA_937138955.1 uncultured Flammeovirgaceae bacterium
TTATATGGTTCTGGGTTTTCTTTACTGTATCCATGATTTACATTGGATTGGAAAGTAAGAATCAATATTCCAGATTGAGTTTGATATTTGGTATAAATGGAATTTTCGGATTCTATATGATTTTATTGATCTTATAAAGCATAAGAAATTCAGATTATCAGAAAGCGATAAATTGCTTACAATTAAGCAAATAGGAAGGAAAACGAAATATTATAAACTTGAAAATCTTGAAAGTTGGTCGGAAGAGTTTTCCATCTTCCGTGGTCAGCAAAAAAGGGTATTAAAGCTGACCTTTAAAGACCGAAAAAAAATTGATGTGACGGATAAAGATGATTTGATGGAATACGAAAACCTATATCATTATCTTCGGACAAAACATCAAAAGAATTGAAGAAGTCAGTTGGTAATAGAACACATCAGCCAATATTTTCCATACTTCTAATTCACCTCTCCAACCAACGTGGCATCTTCTAATATGTACATGAGTTGATAAATATCGTGGGGATTTAAGGTTAGCTTTCCTTTGATTTTGATGGGTGTATCGGTATACTCGATGGGTTCATCCAAATAAACCTCAATTACCGTTTCGGGTCCGCCTACACCGCAGAAAAAGCAAGCAGCCAGCGGTAATGAAGATAGAACAAAATGATTGGGTTCAAACACTGCATCCAACCCTCCGGCTGGAATGATATAGCCGGGAACGGTTATCTCGGTTCCCTCCATCGCTTCAATTTCGCTGGAAAAAATAGGGAGATTAATCATACCAAATTCATCTTCCGTACTTTCGTAAGTTACTTTAGCGAGGGTGCTCCAGACATTATCATTGGAGTATTTGGGATTATCTTCTTGGGCATAAGAAAATTCACCAAATGCTACGATCAATGCGAAAATAGTGGCTACAACTTTCATAAGTTCTGTACTTCTGTAAAAAAATGAGAGCAAACTTCGTTTAGCCTACTCTCTGAAAATAACGACTTCAGCAAAAAGGAAAAGACAACATCTTATTTGCCTTCTGATTCTGAGCCAACCGACGCCGCATCTGATCTTAATGTAGGGTAGTCAATGCCCAACTGCTCTAGATAGTTATCGTACTTCGTTTCGTCAAAGTAGTATTTTTCCAGTTCGGGCCGAAAAGTACTCATGATCTCGGTATTGAGTTCGATAGCCGGTTTGTCATCAGGATTAAGTAACGGCTCATACTCTACATCTTTAGTTTGCTTATCTTCGTAGTACGTCCAGGCCTGCTCAATAAGTTCGGGTTTTAGAAATAAGTCCAGTAAAGTCATAGCTTCGGCTTTGGCTCCAGCAGTAGCTCCCTTATGCGCGATAGGAGTAGCCATTGTAATGGCATTCGACCAATGATGTCCCTGCAAACCTGGCATGTTAGACGGAAATCGCAAAACGATAGTTGGCACCGCCCAAGATATATCAGCAATATCGTCGGAACCACCTCCCAACGAAAATTTTACGGGCTGTCCTAGTTCTTCCAATTCGGTGGCCAACCCTTCGGGATCAGAACCCACCTCTTCTTGCACTGCTTTAGCTAAGGTTTGATCATCTTCAGTCCACTCCGGTAAACCCACTTTCTCAATATTTTTGTGAGCAGTTTCAGCAATTACTTTATTAAAGTGTCCGGGCCAGGCACTACCTAAGTAGCGGTAGCTCATTTCAGTATCAGTCATTAGTGCTGCACCTTTCGCAATATTGATGGCGATATCGTACATCTTCTTAATATCGGAGTAAGTACGGTCGCGTAGATAGTACCAAACCGAAGCTTTAGCCGGAACTACGTTGGGCTGATCACCCCCATCGGTAATTACGTAGTGAGAGCGTTGGGTAGGTTGCAGATGCTCCCGACGGAAGTTCCAGCCTACGTTCATCAATTCAACGGCATCCAGTGAGCTACGTCCTCGCCAGGGTGACCCAGCACCGTGAGCTGCTTCGCCATCAAAAGTAAATTCTACCGAAATCATTCCGTTCCCACGAGGGCTACCGTAGGAGGTTTCTAAGTTATTACCCACGTGGGTAAATATGCAAGCATCCACATCATCAAAGTAACCATCACGCACAAAAAATGCTTTGGTAGCCACTTGCTCTTCAGCCACTCCCGGCCACAACATCAGTGTTCCAGGTAATCCTTCCCGCTCCATAATATCTTTTACCGCTAACACTGCGGTTACGTTCACTGCCTGACCTGAGTTATGCCCTTCACCGTGGCCCGGTGCTCCTTCAATGATAGGATCATGGTAAGCCACACCGGGTTTCTGTGAGGCTTTAGGGATACAATCTAGATCGCTACCAATGGCGATAATTGGTTTGCCCGAACCCCAGGTGGCTGTCCAGGCAGTAGGCACACCCGAGATTCCCCGTTCTATAGTAAAGCCATTTTCTTCTAAGATCCCCGTAATATACTTTGAGGTTTCAACTTCCTGAAAACCCAACTCGCTGAAGCTGAATATCTTATCGACCATTACCTGGGTTAACTTACTATTTTCTTCTACCGCCACTGCGGCTTCCTCTTTAAGTCGTTCAATTTGCTTATTTGACATTTTTTTCTGAGCTACTGCACTCAGGTTACACAAGAGAAATGCAATTAACACGAAAGAGGAAAGACGCTTGTACGAAGGTATGCGAAGATGTGTGTTCATAGTTACTATTGGTTAGGTACTTGATTGAAGTATTAAAAATGGCATCTCATATACAATAGCTTATTGACTCATTCTACAATAGTAGAAGATGATACTAATAGTGCTATTCTACCAAAATTAAATTCTTCTTTCGCGCCAAAGTACAAAATATTACAGTAATTCATTAGCCAACTATCCAAAAGTTGATACCAGAAAGTAACTAAATTAAAAGTTCTCGACAGCCGAACAGGATAACAATAATTTACACTTACCTACACTTTAGAAGTGGATACATCAAAAGTAGTATCTTTAGACTTTTCCACCATTTATTCAAGTTATTATGCCTACTCGATTTATCCATAATGTATTTTTCTGGCTAAAGAACCCTAACAATACTGAAGAATCTAAAGCGTTGGAATCAGGTATCCGCACTCTGTTTGATGTCTCTACGGTGCAAGATGCTCACTTAGGGAAACCCGCCCCCACTGATCGTCCGGTGATTGATAATACCTACTCGTATCATTTAATGCTGACATTTAACAATCTGGAAGATCAGACCACCTACCAGGGCGACCCGATTCATCTTAAATTCGTTGATGATTGCGCGCATTTATGGGAGAAAGTGCAGGTCTACGATTCAGATGCGGGGCTACTAGACAATAGGTAGTCCTGTTCAAGAATTCGTCGGTAACAAGACCTTTTATGTTCAGTATATCGGTTATCTTTCAGAATGTGTACGAAGATATTTATTCTATTTCTGCTAGCTCTAACCCTCTTAGGATGTGAACAGCAAGAAGAAATAGTGCTAGATGAAAATATTCTAGCCGATTACATCCAACTTAATCAGGCGTTGGATCGTACTGACCTCATTGCTTGCGCCGGAGGTAGACCTGAAGGGCTATTAGAAGACTCTGCTTCTTATATTTCGGTATTTTTCTACCCTATTGAAGGAGCGTATGATTTCCGGTATTTTGAGTCCGAGCGCACCGACGATATTCTTAACTTCAGCCATTATCAAGCTACAAAGCTTCCCGATAGTCCCATACTTAATGGATATTTGCGTCAGTTTAAAAACCCGATTTTTGAAGGAGATCGAGTAGGCATCATCACCTACAAAACTCCGGGGAAACTGCACGTTTGCAATCCCATTCGCTTGAAATTCAACACTACTCCTACCGAAGTTAATGAAGCTTTATTAACCATTAATGAGCAGGGAGTAACCCCCTCTTTTTCCTGGGCTGACGGGCAAATTCCGGGCAACGCTATCTACTTTCAGATTATCTCCGATCTAGCGGATAATCTAATTTCAGGTACGTACACCTTTGAGCGAAATTTTACTTTTTATGACCTTGATAACGTCATTCTCAATATTACCGATACTACTTCAACCCCTATGCTTGTTCCCAACCAAAGCTACCGATTTACGATGATGGCAGTGAGTGAAGATAATTGGATCAACCTTTAGCTTGAACAAGAATTTCGTACCCGATAAGAGGGCAGACTTATACCAATATCGATTAGTACGCCTTATTAGCAAGGTTAACGGAAAATCACCCTTTGTCATGCATCTAAAAGTCATAACAACCGAAATAATACCACTATTTATTGTTCAGTTGTTGAACCACTTCGGCTATTTCGGGAAGTTTGTTTTCGGTAGTACGTTCTACGCCATTAATTACGAGCAGATCGGCTCCGGCCTCGTAGGTGCGACTAGCTTGGTAGCGGTTATTAATTCCACCGCCAACGATTAGGGGGACATCTACCGACTTTCGAACCGCGCTAATCATTTTGGGGTCAATGGCTCGCTCGGCTTCGGTTCCGGCATCTAAGTAGATGAGTTTTAACCCAAGCATTTCTCCGGCCATTGCCGTGCAGGCGGCTACTGAAGCTTTGTCGTGGGGAATAGGTGTAGTGTGACTAAGATAGGTGGTGGAAGCAATACTTCCGGTATTCACCAGAATATAGCCGGTAGCCATAATCTCGAGCGGACTACGCTTTAGCACCGGCGCCGCCACTACGTGCTGACCAATAAGTAAATCTGGGTTACGGCCCGAAATGATAGAAAGAAGTAAAATAGCATCGGCACTAGACTCTATGTACAGATTGCTACCGGGAAAAAGAATGACCGGAATATCGCATTCGTCTTTGATAGTACGAATAACTTCACCTAAATTATTCGTCGTAATTAGGCTACCACCTACCAGAAAATAATCGATCTGATGCTTTATTCCCAAACTAATGAGGCGAAGCGTATCGGCCACCTCATCTAACTGATCGGGATCGATAAATACAGCGAGCGATTTTTTTTTCTGTTGCTGCTGGTGGAGCAACGCGTGGTACAAGCTCGACATTCCTGGTAAGAAGAGAATATTATCGGAAGAGACGCTTGGTCTGGCTACGAGCTACCGCTACAAGAACTAAAGCCGCCTGCTTCTTCAACATCTCTGCAAACGCTGAAGTACGATCAGCTATATCATCCTCTTCCTCGTATTCATCGTCTGATCCTAACAACCGCTGCACTAGCTGGTAGATAATATAGATCGATACGCCCGTAACAAGTAGTGCTACGCCCCATTCTTTAATCGTACCAAGATCTTCTTCGTCCAGATCAAACTGGGTAGCTAATTTTTCAATGATTTCCTGAATTTTTTCTTTCTGAGCGTCAAAAGTGTCGTAGGCAGATTGCTTAGCCATAAGTAATTAAGTAAAAAAGTGGTAAAAATTTCAAGATAGTCAGCCTTCGGCAGTTTCGCAATTAGTTTCTCGCTATACTCACTATTCTATCTACTACAGACCAGAGAAGAACCGTTTGCTACTGATTAAAGTAGATAAGAAGAAACGGAATAATAAAGAACATCAGTATAATGTAGAGAAAGACATACAACCGATGCCGAAGGGTAAGGCGGCCAAAAAGGGCAGCCACTCCTATCGGGATACGGCGAACAGAAGCAATAGGCAAAAACAGAAGCACTCCTAATAAATTGAACAGTAGGTGAACAATAGCAATACTCACCGCTACCTCAGTAGCAAAAAATGAAGCAATGAGTGCCGTAATTGTGGTACCAATATTAGCTCCTATAATGAATGGAAACGATTTTTCTAAGGAAACCTTATTGGTTGCCACCAAAGGAATAATGAGCGAGGTAGTAATTGAGCTAGACTGCACCGCTGCCGTAAGCCCTCCCCCCCATAAGAAGGATTTATAAGGACTAATAAAAATGTATTTCTTCATCTTATCTTTTGATTCCCCAATAAGCGATTGAGAAATAATATTAGAAATGTATTTGATTGAGAAGAAGAGCATACCACAAGCTAGTACTAGCACGGCCCAATGGCTACCAATTGTATTGGCAAGAGATTCATCAATGCTCCTAGCGGAATAAGTACCGAAATACACCAACTCGCTAGTAGCTTCCGGGTCGGCTATTCCTAAGGAATTTACCAGCCATGTACTAGTACGGGAAAGAGTTTGATAATAATACTCTAGCGGAAAAAGTAGTACCACTAATATAATATTGTAAATATCATGCACTACCCCCGCACTTATCGCCTTACGAAACGCCCGTTTGCTAGTAATGAAACTAAGTGATATCACGGTGCTGGTAAGCGTAGTTCCTACATTGGCTCCCATAATTAACGGTACTGCGGCCGAGAGGCTAATTGTTCCGGAACCCACTAAAGCAACAACCATTGAGGTACTGATAGAACTACTTTGAATGACCGCCGTAAGTAACAGTCCGATAAACAATCCAATAAATGGGTTCATCGTGACTGAAAGGATTAAAGAAGCAATATCTTCTTGCAAACCTTGAAATGAGTGGCTGAGCAGATTGATAGAAAGCATAAATACAATGATCGCCCCCAATACCGATAGATACTTTCCTACCGACTGCCACTGACCAACCGTATGTTTTTGCTCTAAAACACTCACTTCGCTTACTCCTTTAGACGAAAAAACTTCTATTTTTCGGGTGGACTTCTCTTAACTGATAGAATTTCCAAAGGTATGGATATAAAGGACAAGATGTTATCAGTTAAGAATGAAACTAGTGTTAAATTTTTACACTTATTATTCATTCTATAATTTAATAGAAAATATTTAAGTAATTGATTTTTAGAATTTTACAATAAATATTTTTATTAAGGTGTACTGGTGCTCTTAACAAACACGTAATCTACTATCTTTACCTCTTATAATTCCTACGTTGAAACTGATCTGATGCGCTACTTCTTAACGCTCAAGTACCAGGGCGCAGCTTATCATGGTTGGCAAATCCAGCAAAATGCCCTTTCGGTGCAGCAAGTGCTCAACGAAGCATTATCACTGATTTTACGTGAGCCAATTGTTACAGTAGGCAGTGGGCGAACTGACACCGGAGTACACGCGCAGGGGCAGGTTGCTCATTTCGACTGTAACCAATCGTTAAATGAACAAAAGCACCTCCGAAAATTTAATGCAGTGCTTCCTCACGACATCAGTATTACCGAATTAGTAGCTGTAACCGATGATGCACACGCCCGCTTTAGTGCTATTCGCCGCAGCTACCAGTATTTTATTCATCATAAAAAAAACCCATTTCTAAACGGATTGAGTTATTTGCTCTCTACAGAAGTAGATGTGAATTTGATGAACGAAGCAGCGTACCAGTTGGTTGAGCGCAAGAAACAAAATTATGCATGCTTTAGCAAAAGCAAGACGCAGAACACTACCTACGATTGTCATATCTTTCGGGCCGATTGGCACGTATTAGAAAAAGACCGACTGGTCTTCTCAATTACAGCTAATCGTTTCTTGCGAGGCATGGTTCGAACAGTGGTCGGTACCATGCTGGATATTGGAACCCAAACAACGAGTTTGACCGACTTCGCTGATATTATTGCCAGCCAGGATCGCCGACGAGCTGGTCGTTCGGTAGACGCCTGCGGCTTATTTCTGACCGAGGTGACTTATCCGGACGATATTTTCCGAAAGCACATTTAACGCTTACTATGGATAAAGAAAAAATTAACAGTGGCGATATTATCGACACTCAAGTACTTAAACGGATTTTCCAATACATACAGCCCTATATCGGAAGGTTTTACTCACTGGTATTTCTTACTGTACTTATTGCATTACTAGCCCCAGCAGTACCCTTTCTGATACAAAAAGCAATTGATGAGTATATTTTGGTAGACGATTATCAGGGGCTAATCAATATGGTAACCCTGCTCATTGGACTAATTGTCGTACAGGGAATTGTACAGTACCTGCACACTTATCTTTCGGGCTGGATTGGGCAAAGTGTAGTACGAGACATTCGGGTGAAGCTCTACCGCCACCTACTAAGTTTGCGTCTTCGATTTTTTGACCGAACTCCCATTGGGCGGTTGGTCACTCGTAACATTTCCGATATTGAAACACTGTCCGATATTTTTAGTCAGGGCGTAGCCGCTATTATTGGTGATATTCTCCAGATTGTAGTAATTCTGGGAGTGATGTTCTACATCGATTGGAAACTCACGTTGGTTAGTTTATCTACCTTACCCCTCCTCATTCTAAGCACCTATGTGTTCAAGGAAAAAGTAAAAGTTGCCTTCAATGAAGTGCGCAATGCGGTCTCTAACCTAAACTCCTTCGTGCAGGAGCACATTACCGGAATGAGCATTGTGCAAATTTTCAGCAGTGAACAACGGGAGTACGAACGCTTTCGCGAGATTAACGATGAGCACAAACAAGCCCATCTTCGCTCAGTGATGTATTATTCTATTTATTTTCCAGTAGCTGAAATCATTCAGGCAACGGGTATTGGCTTGCTAGTATGGTACGGGGCGCGGGGCGTGCTACACGAGGAGGTGACTATTGGAGTGCTGATTGCCTTTATCATGTATATCAACATGTTCTTCCGACCTATACGGCAGATTGCAGATCGGTTCAATACGTTGCAATTAGGCATTGTTAGCTCGTCGCGTATTCTCAACCTATTGGATACTACCGAACATATTGACGACAACGGGCATCATACCAAAGACCATCTGGAAGGGCATGTACTATTTAAAAACGTGTGGTTTGCCTACAACGAGCGCGACTATGTACTGAAAGATATTAATTTTGAAGTGAAACCGGGGGAAACACTGGCGTTGGTAGGTGCTACTGGGGCCGGAAAATCGTCTATCATCAACTTACTCAGTCGCTTCTACGACATTAAGCGAGGCGAAATTCTGATTGATGGAGTAGAAGTTAAAGATTACGATTTGGATGTGTTACGCCGCCATATCGGAGTGGTACTTCAGGATGTATTTCTGTTTTCTGATACCATTGAGAAAAATATAACATTAGGAAATACCGATATCAATCACGAAAAGGTAGTTGAAGCTGCTGAACTAGTGGGTGCTCGCAAGTTTATTGAACGCCTGCCCGGCGGATTTGATTACAATGTACAAGAGCGAGGTGCGACTCTTTCGGTAGGACAGCGGCAGCTTATCTCTTTTGTACGAGCGATGGTATACAATCCTGAGATTATTATTCTGGACGAAGCTACCTCATCGGTAGATACCGAAACTGAAGAACTGATTCAAGAAGCGATTACCCGTCTGATGAAAGGCCGAACGGCCATTGTCATTGCCCACCGATTATCTACCATTCAGAATGCTGACCAGATTCTGGTACTCGACCACGGAGAAATTAAGGAGCGAGGTACGCACGATGAACTGCTAACGCTCGATGGCTATTACACTCAACTTCATAAAATGCAGTACAAAGAAGTTCTTTAATTGATGAAAGTTCAAGTTACTCCCTCAGTATTTGAAGTCCCACTTGGCATGGCCAATGCGTTTCTAATCAATCATGATGAACTCACGTTGATTGATACTGGATCGGAAGGTAGCACTCACCAATTGATACAAGCGATAGAGCAAATCGGAAGAGTACCGGGAGACATTCGGCATATTCTGGTAACGCACTGCCACGCTGACCACGCAGGTGGATTAGCCGCTATCAAAAAAGTTTGCGACGCTACTACTTATATGCACGCCACCGATGCCGCTATGGTTCAGCAAGGAAAAGCGTTGCGGCCATTAACTCCTGCTCCGGGAATTTTGAACAAAGGACTATTCAATACTTTTGTTACTAAATCACCCAGTGAAATAGAGGTGGCTAGTATTGATCAAGAAGTAGCAGAGGGAGAATTGCTAGAAATTGCGGGAGGTCTTCGGGCTATTCATGTGCCTGGGCATTGCGCTGGCCAGCTAGCTTTCTTTTGGCCGCAGGAAGGCGGAGTACTCTTTGCTGCCGATACTGCTAGTAATATGGGTTGGCTCCAGCCCAGCATTGCCTACGAAGACTATCAGCTAGGATTACGTAGCCTTCGCAAACTAACGATGTACCAGTTTGAGGTAGCTTGCTTCGGTCACGGTAAAGCGATCAGAAAAAATGCAGTAAATCAATTCCGGCTGAAGTGGCTGAGGTAGTATCTTCATCTACAATGAGATTTCAGTAAGAACATGATTAATCATATTCTTACTACCGCATAATTACTAAGAAGCTGTTTGAGTTGTTTCTTCGTGCTACAAACACGCCTTTTGGGCTACCACGTCGTTACTTTTTCAATCTATAGCGCTGCTATGCCTCCTCAAAAGTGCCTCGTATCGCCTCAAAATCCGTTGTTTTCGCATCAAATAATTAACTCAAACAGCTTCTGAGATATTGACCCATCATTTGCATCAATTGTGCAGTGGTAGACATTCTAACTGTTATTTATCAGCTATTTTTGAGGGTTATCACGGTAGCGTAAAATTTTCTAGACAGTACAGTATGGTTTATTCATATCAAGAGAAAGACGTAGGGGCTTTTTTTGCTTTGAGTACTGATTACACCAATGAGTTTGAGCAGTTCGAGCATCAGCCTAGCCTAATCAGTATTCACTGGAATAAAGGTGATGAACCTATTTTACTTAATGTTGATGGAGTAGACCTTCAGCTTCAACCTCACCAAGTTACTACCACCACTTTTTTACAGCATCTATCTTTCCCTCGGTCTTCAGCTAGTTTGACTAGTTTTACTTTTAATCGGGAATTTTACTGCATCAATGATCACGACTACGAAACATCCTGCAACGGCATCATCTTTTTTGGCAATCAGCAGCCTCCGATTACTACTATCGATGAAGAGGAACAGAAAAAGTTTACTATGCTGCATGAGGTATTTCTGGAAGAATGTAGAACTCGGGATATCATTCAGGGAGAAATGTTACGGATACTACTGAAAAGACTGATTATCAAAATTACTCGCTTAACCAAAAATCAGTCGCCCCACCCTGACTTGCCGGAAGGGCAGCGAGATACGATCCGCAAATTTAATGTATTGGTAG
>CAKZPJ010000628.1 GCA_937138955.1 uncultured Flammeovirgaceae bacterium
AAATTATTTGATTATCTCGGTAAAGTTTAAGTTCTGTGTTTTTATTAGAATTTTCAATTTTGAAATCAGCTTTAATTTCCAGTTTAAATTCTGCGTCATTTTTATCCCACAAACTATCATTAACTTCTACTTGCGCTTCGCTAAAAAATCCGATTAGCATAATTAAAATCAATATGAGAATGTTTTTTTTCATATGTTGCACAACTACTGTATAATGGCTACTATAGCTGTTATGACTCCTTTGGTCTTCGTTGCTAATATATGGCATAAGAGGCGTAAATAACCTTTTCGTACCTTTTGCACACTTCAAAAACCAGCCTACAATAGCGTTAATACATTTCAAGATACTACTTTTCATACTAAATCGTCAACTGATCGGCCGGACTGACGATCTTTTCTAAGGCTTGCATAGAAACATAGGTGTAGATTTCTGTAGTCTTGGACGAACTATGCCCCAATAACTGTTGAATATACCGTAAATCAGTACCCGATTCCAAAAGATGGGTGGCAAAGGAATGCCGCAAACAATGCAAGGTATATGGGGCACAGATGCCCGTTTCTTTCAATGCCCGCTTGAAGACCTGCTGCAAGCTTCGGTAGCTATACTTTCCGCCGTACTGCCCTTCAAATACGTAATTCAACGTATTGTATTCCTGTTGGTATTGCAGCAACAGCGCTTTGGCTTTCTTCGATAATAACGTTACGCGATCCTTCTTTCCCTTGGCTCCTTTCAGATGAATCTTATGATCGGAAAGGTGAATATCCTGCCACTTCAAACACAATAATTCTCCTGAACGCAGACCGGCTGAGTAGATCAACAACAGCATGGTTTTGTGCTTTAGGTTACGGGTTTTGGCCAAAAGTTGCTCAATTTCTTGCCGGGGTATGATTTTGGGCAACGTTGCTTCTTTCTTCGGCCGTACAACTTGTGCTAACCGAAGCGGTCGTTGGGCTACCACCCTGTAGTACAACTGTACCGCATTAATGGACTGGTTAATATACGATACCGAATAACTTCCTCTTTCCTTCAAGTGGCTATGATACGCATTGACTTCAGCCTCGCCAAAGGATTGAATAACCTCTACGGGCTGCGAATGGGCATTCAAAAACTTTAGGGTCATAGCATGATAGGTACGCATGGTGTTCAGGCTATAGTTCTTCAGCTTCATATGCTCTAGTAGCTCAACCTCTATAGTTTTGTGCCCTTCAGGTACCTGCTGCTCCCACAACGCTTTTTGCAATGATAGGCTGTTTAAAGTGATCTTACGACTCAAAGAAACCCGGGCGATCCCTGCTAATTGTGCTATTAGCGATAAAATACTCCGCTCAGAAAAAGTAGTCACAAAACAGCGGTAGGTCCGACTCCACTGAACGCCGTCCAATTGAAACAACTGATGGTACAACGCTTTTCTATAGCGAAGCTGCAGTTTAAGAAACGTTTTTCCTTGGTGAGAAAAGGGAAGCAGATTAATCACGGGCAAGCGACGGGTGGGGCGATCCTGCTGGAGCGATACTTCTTTTCGGGGCACCTGAAGGGGCTTCTGGTACAGGAAGCGGGTGTTAATTATCGCCCGGCCTTGAAGGTAATCGGTAAGCTGGCGGATATAGCCTTCGTCACGGGGCATCTGCCACTGCCCCTGCTGTTTTTGCAGATAGGGCAATGGCTCTAGCGCCTGGTTCAGCTGGCGGGTAGCGTCTTTAATGGCTAACCGGCACTGGTCGGGCTGTTGGTCAATCACATTTAAAAAAATGGTGGGTAACTTCGGCATCCTACATGGCATTAAGCCACTAAGATCGTCAATGGCATAAGATTAGCCGGGTTATTACCCGAGTATATCCGTATCTACCCGTTTATTAACACAGTTACGCATGAAAAGAAGAAGTTGCCAGCAGTGTGGCGAAGCCCTACAAGGAAGAATTGACAAAAAGTATTGCTCGGATCAGTGCCGTTTTCTATTCAATAATCAAAAGAAACGACAATCCGAGATCACCATCGCTAATGTCAACCAGATTTTGCGGCGGAACCGCAGTATTCTAAAAAGTTTTAATCCGGTTGGTAAGACCACCATCCGAAAGTCTCTGCTTTTAGGTCAGCAGTTCTCTCTCGATTTTTATACCCATATCTACCGCACCAAACAAGGGATGGTCTACTATTTTTGCTATGAATATGGCTATGCTTTTGCCGCCGATGAAAAGGTGGTACTCGTTACTTGGCAACCTTATATGAACCATCCCATTAATCAAGTGATGTTTCAGGAAAGGTTCGGGAACCATTGACACCATTGGCTTGATTTGGCATAGATTGATCTAGAAGGCGTTTTGGATACACCGCACAGCAATCTAAAAAAAGCCTTGTCGGTTTGCAGGTAATAACGTACCTAATCAACCAGAAACATTCTCAATATTCTTTGCTTTGCTATGACTGATCACCATAGTAAATATAGAAACCCACCAGTCTTTGGGGGTGATAAGATTCTGTTGTTATACCCGATGTATGGCAATCACTACGAACCGTAACCATATCCCTTCTTCCGCTTCTGCATCCGGATTTTCAATCCTGCTTCTAGAGCCGCTATCTCGGTAGGAAACCAATCCTCTTTTCGCTGGCCACCACTGCCAATACGCCCCCATTCCCGAACCAGGGCATGATTTCCAAACAAGGTAGGCGTAATGGTAATCCGGTAGTGGTGCCTATTTTTGAAGTCATCATGGCATTCCAGGTAACCAAGTTTCATGCGCGTTGCTCCTTTGGTGGATGTTTGGCTTCATAGCGCTGCTTCATTTTGTAGAATCCGGTCTTACTGATCTCAAACATCTCACACAGTTTGATTACGGAATGCTTTTTCTCATAGTACAGACTCATCAATAACTCGAGCTTGTCATTTGATAAGGTAGGGGGTCTTCCCCCAAACCGGCCACGGGCGCGGGCAGCTTCCATACCCGCCCGGCTACGCTCCCGATTGACATTGCGTTCAAATTCGGCAATCGCCCCAAAAATGTGAAATACCAATTCCCCCGCAGGGGTCGTGGTATCAATCGGATCATTCAGGCTTTTGAGGCTGACCCCTTGCTCATGCAACCAATTTACCCAGGTGATTAAATCTTTGAGCGAGCGTGCCAACCGGTCCAACCTCCAGATCACGACAGTATCCCCTGGGCGTAAGCTATCCTTCAATCGGGATAGGCCAGGCCGCTCGGTACGGGCACCGGATAATTTGTCATGAAAGATTTTTTCGCAACCTGCTTTCTTCAGCGCATCGAGTTGCATATCCAGATTTTGTTCACGGGTGGATACCCTAGCATAACCAATGAGCATGATCGTTTCCTTTTCGGTAAATATAAAAAGAAATTAGCAGAATGGTTTACTAAGTCCAGAGCATTAACGCATTAGTGTACTTAGAATAGTGAACAGAGTTAGTGTACTATCTAAAGGAAAAAATTTAGGGTTTCGGGATGATGCGACAACATGGGGAGAGGGGTGCACTAAATCACCCCATTCCAACCCATCTTTGAGTTGGTGGTTATGATAGTTCATCAGTTCCAACAGGGAATACTGTTTCTTTTCTATGCCTAGATAGGCATTTTTCAGAGCTTCTACCGTCACCAGTTCATTATCCGCTAGCAAGTTACGGTAGTGTTCAAAGAGCTTAGCTTCCACTTGCCGGAGGTATTCTCGTAAGGTACGGGCTTCTTCACTGTTACCTTTTACCCGGCCGTTATTCCAGAGTTTAGCTGGAACAGATCGTTTTACCGAGAACTCAATCCGTTGCCCATTCACGGTAATCCGGCAGTAGATGGGAGCCCTTCCATCTTTCATTTTAGCTGCTCTCAACAGAAAAGCAGTGCTGAAGGTGTTCTTGTTGTGCATTTTTGTTGGTTTTTAAATTGTTTTGATTACAAACACAGTCTTGCTCTTTCACAAAAACTTACAAAACGAATCAAAGTAAATAACTGTAGTACAGTGCTTTACATACGATTAGGTGACCTCCTTAAAAGTAGAAAAAAGGTCACCAAATAGTTCACCTAAGAATTGGAAAATAATGTATAATATGGCGGGGTTTCAAAAAGAAAAACCCTCTAAACATACAATTTAGAGGGTTT
>CAKZPJ010000629.1 GCA_937138955.1 uncultured Flammeovirgaceae bacterium
CGAAAATATGAAAAAATTTATACACCAACGCTTGCTTAAACCATAGAAATCGCGATTGTTTTATCGTTCCTAAGAATATTTAGCCTGAGTTTGAATCCAACGGTCGGGTATCTCGCCTTTTGTAGCCATTTCGTAGTCGGTCTGGTCACAGGGCACAATACTTTTACGTTTATTTAAACGATTGTTAGGAGGAGTAGGTACTTCCATCCACCACTTTTCGCTCTTCTTCGCTTTATAAAAAGTAATCTGCTCGGCTGCATCAGCCAGTGGCACTAAGTATTTAACGAAACCATTGCTTTCAAAGTCCTCTTCGTAGGTGCGATGGTAGTATCCTTCTATCAAGTACCAGATCATTACCGCCAATACTGCGGCGGTAGTTTGACGCTCATCATCAAAATCGGGATTGTATTCGTAGAACCCTGCCGAAGTTAGCCGCTCGCTGTGTCCGGCGTACCAACAAAGCTGACAGGCCTCTTGTCCGGTGATACCAAACGGTTGTGCTCGGGCATGTCCGGGAGCATCTGCCGATTTAATAGCAGAAATATCAAAGCTCAGCATATCGGCTCCGCGTAATACTGGCTCCATGGTGGCAATGCTTTGGTTCACTAACCCCAACCGATAGCTATCAAAAGAAAACTTATCTAGTAAAGCGGGCACTTCATCATCTACCAAATAACTCTGATAACCCATATGACTATAATTTAACAAATAATTAGGGTCATGCATTAGAATTTGGTGGAGGTGATGTTGATTGGGTCGTAGCGTTTGCTCCGTCGTTTGGGAACGTTCAATATCTATGAAAGCATCAACACAGAGCACTCCAATCAATTTTTCTAGTGTTTCGTAGGCTTGGTACTGACCGTAATCTAAATCATGGGAGCCACCAATAAGCACTGGAAAGGTCTTATAGCTGATGAGAGTTTCACAAACTTCACGCACTCTTCCGTAGGTTTCTTCCAGACTGTGCCCATTCACCAGATTTCCTAAATCTACTATTTTATAAGCTCCGCTTCCCTTTTTAAGTTGGTAGAATGCTTTACGTACTGCATCGGCGGCCTGCTCCATTCCTTCATCAAATTCACTGCCCCGGTGTTCTCCCAGACCAATCAGAGCAATATCAGCTTCAGCATAGTTCGGAAACTCTTGAGTAAATACCTCAACTGATTTGAATACCGTATTTCGATGAGAAACCCATTCGTAAACGGTAGGATCAACCGGGCGAAAGAATAGACTTAAACTCATAGAATAGGGTTAAGAATTTTCAGAAAACCTCTCAGCCAAAATAAAAAAAGGGAACGAAACTTCGCTCCCTTTCTTCTTTTTTATCAGAAATTGGTTATCCACCAAAATCATCAAATCGTATATTTTCGGGAGGTACTCCCATGTCATCCAACATCTTCAGCACTGCCGCATTCATCAAAGGAGGTCCACAAAGGTAGTACTCTACTTCATCAGGATCAGGATGATTATCTAGGTAATTGTCGAGAAGTACCTGATGGATAAACCCAACGTAACCATCTCCCTCATCATCTAAACTTTCCTTCACCTTCCAGTTATCTTCTTCTAACGGTTCCGATAGTCCAATGTGAAAGTTGAAATTAGGAAAGTCTTTCTCAATATCGCGGAAGTGATTCACGTAGAACAGTTCCCGCTTAGAACGCCCACCGTACCAATACGATACTTTACGATCGGTTTTCTCCGTATGGAACAAGTGGAATATGTGCGACCGCAAAGGAGCCATACCGGCACCACCGCCAATATAAATCATTTCGCGTTCGGTAGGATTAATAAAGAATTCACCATAAGGGCCAGAGATGGTTACCTTATCTCCTTTTTCGCGAGAAAACACATACGATGAACAAATACCCGGATTAACATCCATCCACTTACCAGCGGCACGATCCCACGGCGGGGTAGCAATCCGTATGTTAAGCATAATAATGTCTCCTTCGGCCGGGTGGTTAGCCATAGAATAAGCTCGGAAAATTTCCTCATCATTCTTCATGGATAAATCCCATAGCCCGAATTTATCCCAATCCTCCTGGAAGATATCCGGCTTGTGACCTAGCTCTGGGTGAGGAGCAATATCCATCCCCTTAAAGTCTACCGTAATAGGAGGAACATCAATCTGAATATACCCGCCCGATTCAAAATCTAAGGTTTCGCCTTCAGGCAGCCTTACTACAAATTCCTTAATAAAAGTGGATACATTGTAGTTGGATACTACCTCGCACTCCCACTTCTTGATACCGAAGATTTCTTCAGGAATGCGGATCCGCATATCATTTTTTACCTTCACCTGGCACGATAGGCGAACATTTTCTTTTTGCTCCGTGCGACTCAGGTGACCAACTTCAGTAGGTAGGACATCGCCTCCTCCCTCATCGATAGCACACTTGCACATAGCACAAGTTCCTCCGCCTCCGCAGGCAGAAGGTAAAAAGATCTTTTCACTAGATAAGGTAGAAAGCAACGTGCTTCCGGCTGAAGCTACAATTGGATTTTCCTCATCGCCATTAACAATAATATTCACATCGCCTTGCTGAACCAGTTTCGACTGGGCAAACAGTAGCAGTGCTACTAGAAGTAATATGACTATTGTAAAAGCTACAACTGCTGTGATGACAACTTGCGTCATTGTTCTATTTAGTTTGAATTACACCATAAAATGCACGACAAATATATCTAATAAATCGATATAAAAATATGCATAAACCCGGCTTTTCTTTTGCCGGATACTGATTTGTAAAGTTAACGGTCTGCCTAAGAAAAAAGTTAACAGAAATTTCAAATTTTATGGTTATGCGGAATTGCATCTGAAAACAATCTGTTAATAGTCTCTTTTAAGCGATAGCTATCATGGTATATGTACTTTTCTGTAAATAAGAAAAGTCCTTACAATGAAATAGAAGCAGTATGCAGAAAAATAATGTTATATAATTGTATGATAACAATATATTTTTGTACATTTGCAATGTAACATTTTTAAGTTAAATCAATATTATTATGAAGAAGTTACTTTTTCCCCAGAAATTTAACGCCGAAATGATAGCTGAGTCTATGGATCCAAAAGGTGTACACCATACAGTAAGTTACGCTACATCTTATGAAGAAACCTGGAATCATATACGAAGTGAAGTAAGAGGTATTTATTCTAATTCGCCTAATTTGGCACCAGAAAGAAAAGTGCTCGCGTAAATATACTCGCCAAGTTAGGCCGAGGCACGAGCTAAACGATCGTTAATAGCCCGTCCTAGCCCGTAATCAGGGACAAATTCAGCTAAGATCACTTTGATAGAGGGACTATCTAAATAACGTAGTGAAGAGAAAAGTCGCTGAGCCGCTTCATTTAAATCGCCTGAAGTAGATAATACGCATTGCTGATTTTCTGGGATTTGCGGAAAAAAATCCATGAATGAGATAACCCCTACCTCTGAATGGTGGTATTGCCGCAGTAATTCGGCTATATTCCCAATAATAACTTTTTTTGACGGAGCGTAATGACTTTTTAACATTCCTGGGGCGGCAGGTGATTCTTCTAGCTGATTAGAATAAGTTTGCACGTTAGGTACTACCGCTTTTAGATCTTCTAGAGAAACACCACCCCAGCGGTACACCTCTACTCTATCTTCTTCTATTCCTACAATGGTAGATTCAATACCTACTGTACAGGGTCCTCCGTCTAGAATATAGTTTATTTTATCGCCTAATTGCGCTTCTACATGGGCAACTTTGGTAGGGCTAATATACCCGGATGGATTAGCACTGGGAGCAGCTAATGGAAAATCAAGTTCTCTAAGTAAAGAAAGCGTAAGTGAATGCTGCGGTATTCGCACCGCTACTCGCCTCGAGCTTGCGGTCACAATATCGGGTAAAGCATCGGTTTTAGGTAATAATATGGTGAGTGGGCCGGGCCAAAAAGCATCGGCTAATTTTTGAGCCACTGGTGGTATAGATGCTACGTAGTTGTTCACCTTCCTCAAACTATCAGTGTGGATGATGAGTGGGTTGAAAGATGGTCGGTTTTTTACCTCGTAAATAGTCGCTGCCGCTCTGGGGTTTAGAGCATTGCCAGCTAAGCCATATACTGTCTCGGTAGGAATAGCGACTAGTTCACCTGAACAAAGTAGCTTCTTCGCATGCTGTACATCAGCTCCACTAACTGCCATAGCTGTTTCTGATAGATAAATATCATTTAATAAGTATTACTCAATAATATTAGTTATTAGAGTAAAACCCAACAAATACTAAAATCTTCAGGAAGAGTGAGTGGTCAGAATCAGCTGAATTGCTATATATTATTTAAGTCATATTTTTTATTACATAAGTAATATGAAATCTGTATTTTAAAGTAGTTATACTCTCTTGTGTATAGTTAGGTTCTTAAAATAAGATTGCAGCCTACTTTTTCTTAAAGCGCCTACTTGATAGGTAAGCCTACCTAAACCTTACAAGCAAAGCTATATCTAACTTAATCAGCAAAAACTAAAAAAGCAGAATCGCGAAACTTCTACATTACATGCACTGAAAATCAGGGAGTTGGAGTACTTAATATCAAGTTGTAAGTTTATTATTGAGTTCTAAAATACCTCATAATGACAGATCGAAAAATTAAGTTAGAGCATTTTGTAAACCTAGTTGCTATTGCGGCAGCCGATGGATATATGAATGCAAGGGAAAGAGAGTTTTTGGCTGAACGTGCTGAAGAGACAGGAATGAACGCTGAAGAGTTTGAGCGCATTATAAAAGATGCTGATAAACTTCAACACGTAGTTCCTCTAAATCTGGTAGAGCCTGAGGATCAAATAATGGATGCCATATTTATATCTATTGTTGATGGCGAGATGGCCGAACAAGAGTATCAGCTTTGTGTAGATATGGCCTGCCGGTTGGGCCTGGACAAAGAAGCTGTAGAAGAGGCTATTGATGAGGTGAAGGCAATTTGGATCCGGGGCTAAAGGATACGGCAAAGTAGTTCTAAATCAAAAGCGAAGTAAGGTGGCCTAGAAAGCCACCTTTTTTTTTACATATGCTCAATCACACTATCGCCAAACTCTGAGCATTTGAGTAGCGTAGCATCATCCATCAGTCTATCAAAATCGTAAGTGACTTTTTTAGCTGAAATAGAACCTTCAATTCCCTTTCTCACTAAAACTGCCGCTTCAGTCCAACCTAAGTAGTCAAACATCATTGCTCCCGAAAGCATTACGGAGCCAGGGTTCACTTTATCTTGACCAGCATATTTAGGAGCTGTACCGTGCGTAGCTTCAAAAATAGCGTTCCCAGTTTCGTAATTGATATTAGCTCCTGGAGCAATTCCGATTCCTCCTACAATAGCCGCCAGAGCATCAGACACATAGTCGCCATTTAGATTCAGAGTAGCAATTACATCGTACTCAGCCGGGCGCAATAGAATCTGCTGAAGAAATGCATCAGCAATTACATCTTTGATAATAATTTTATGACCATCTCTCTCAATAACTTGCCACGGTCCACCCTCGTAGTCGGTAGCTCCAAACTCCTGCTTGGCTAGATTGTAGCCCCAATCACGGAAAGCTCCTTCGGTAAACTTCATGATGTTACCCTTGTGTACTAAGGTTACAGATTCGCGTTTATATTGGAAAGCATACTCAATAGCCGAGCGAACCAAACGTTCAGTACCCTCTACTGATACAGGTTTGATACCGTACCCAGACGTATCGGGAAAACGTACCTTCTTATATCGGTCAGCGAAAGTATCTTTTAGCATGGAAGCAAACTTCTTCTCATCGTCACTGCCTTGCTGGAATTCAATACCCGCGTAAATATCTTCCGTATTTTCCCGGAAAATAGTCATATCGGTGGTGCTAGGGTCTTTCACCGGAGAAGGAGTGCCATCGTACCAACGTACCGGACGGACGCAGGCGTACAGATCGAGCTCCTGCCGTAAGGCAACGTTAAGCGAGCGAATACCGCCCCCTACCGGAGTGGTTAGCGGTCCTTTAATACCAACTAGGTATTCTCGGAAAGTATCCAACGTTTCTTCAGGAAGCCATTCTTCAGACTTATCGTACGATTTTTGTCCGGCGTACACTTCCTTCCAATCAATTTTTTTTCTGCCACCGTAGG
>CAKZPJ010000630.1 GCA_937138955.1 uncultured Flammeovirgaceae bacterium
CCCGCATAGGATACTCTCGGTCCCCAATTTTTATTTTTATGGAAAGTGCCTCCATGAAAATGTGCTTTACTGGCTCAAATGAGCAATGCATTTATCAATTTTCTTGATGTACTCGTTAATAGTACGCTTTACTTCGGTAGTTTCGCTGTGATCAGCTACTGTCAACTGAGCAAGTTTACTGATTTTAATTGATTTTTTAAAACGCTCCAATTCTTCTTCTTTAGAATTTAGAGCCAGTTTCAGCTCTTCGTTTTCTTGTTTTGCTCGCTGTAACTCTTTTTGTAATGATGTATGCTTGTCAAGGAATAGATCGATTTTCCTTTCTAAGGTGACAATTTCGGATGAGAGTGCAGTTGGATGGGGCATGCAGACGGACGTATTAGCAGAGTTTGGTTTTGGTTAAGAAAATAATGGAGTGCCCGCTTGCTAGTCCGCCTAGCTGATAGCGTGGCTAATGGACTATTTACGAATTTCTGCGCGTAGTTCCTGTTCAAATTGATTCATAAGCCTTTTCATTGTTTTATCAATAGTTTTATCTGTTAATGTCTTATGTTGATCTTGCAAGATAAAGCTAAGGGCGTAGGCCTTTTTTCCTTTCCCTAGCTGCTCGCCTTCGTATACATCAAACACATTGATGCGCCTAACCAAGTTGTTACTCTTAGCCTTTGCAACTTTCTCTACTTCACTAAATGCTACTTCTTGGTCTAATACTAAAGACAAATCCCTTCTAACTTCAGGAAATTTAGAAATCTCCTGAAAAATTGTTCGCTCTTTGCTCGAGATGCCTCTCAATTTCTCTAACAGCACCAACCACTGTACTACAGCGTAAAAAACGGGCTGTTTTACCTCGGCTAAATCAGCTGTTTTGGTATCAACCTTACCGAGTTTGGCTACAACTTTACCTTGATAAACAAGCTGTAATCCGTAGCTAAAGAATGGGTCGTTCAGGGACTCCTGAACCATACCCGTGATACCAAACCTATTAAAAATTATTTGAATATGCGAGGACAAATGATGAAAAGACACTGGCTCAGTCGGTGCCATCCAGCTTTCAGCTTGCACAGCTCCCGTCATAAAAATAACTAACTCCTTTGCTTCCAAATACTTATCATTCTGGTGGCGGTAAGTCGTTCCGAACTCAAAAAATTTGAGATTTTTTTGCTGACGATTAATATTGTGCGCGATTACTTCCAGCCCGGAGAATAGTAAATGCTGGCGCATAACATTGAGGTCTTCGCTCAGAGGATTATACAGCGAAACGGCGGTTGCTTCCTGAACATACGCGGGCTTAGTAAGTGAATTGGTCACTATTTCGTAAAACTCATTTCCGACTAACATCTCACTGAGGCGCAACTGTAGCTTACGGTCATCAATTTCAGGAAAGTGGGCGATATAGTCAGTACTCAAGTGAGCGGCTATTTCTACCTGATCGTAACCGTGTATTCGCAAAATTTCTTCAATGATGTCGGCTTCCCGTTGCACATCTACCCGGTAGGGCGGCACCAATACGGTAATACCGGCTTCGTTTTCTTCTACTACTTCTATTTCAAGTTGCTGTAGTATTACGGTGATTTCCTCACGGTCAACCTGTTTTCCAATGAGCCGATTTACGTTCTTGTATTTCACCTCTACTCGGAATGATTCTATAAGGTTAGAGTATACATCTACTATGTTGGAAGAAATCTGCCCTCCAGCAATTTCCTTTATTAGCAAAGCGGCTACTTTCAGTGCGTAAACCGTAATATTAGGATCGGTACCCCGCTCGTAGCGGAATGAGGCATCAGTCTTTAACCCATGGTGCTGGGCAGTACGCCGAATGTACTCCGGCGAGAAGTAGGCACTTTCCAGAAATATATTTTGGGTACTTGCTTTTACACCCGATTTAATACCTCCGAATACTCCGGCAATACACATGCCCTCATCGGCATTGCAGATCATTAAATCCTGCGCTAGTAGCTTACGCTTTTTTTCATCAAGCGTCGTAAAGGTGCTGCCTTCCGGTAGGGTTTTCACGACTACTTTTTCCCCGGTGATCATACCCGCATCGAAAGCGTGCATGGGTTGGCCAAGTCCGTGCAGCACATAATTAGTCGCATCAACTACGTTATTGATGGGTGATAACCCAATAGATCGTAACCGAGCCTGTAACCAATCGGGCGAGTCTTGCACGGTTATTCCACTAATAGTTAATCCTGAATAACGAGGGCAAGCCTCTGTATTCTCTACCTCCACTTCAATAGGCAGAGTCTGATTGTCTACCGAGAAGTTTTCTACATTAGGCAATGTTAGTGGTTGGTGATACAGTGCTTTCAAATCGCGAGCCACGCCGAAGTGGGAGGCGGCGTCGGCTCGGTTGGGAGTTAATCCAATTTCCAGCACCTGATCCGATACTAACCCGAAGTAATCGGAAGCGGGAGTGCCGTTGGGTAGCTGAGTATCGAGTACCATAATACCATCGTGCTGGGTGCCTAGCCCAATTTCATCTTCGGCACAGATCATTCCTTGCGATACTTCGCCCCGAATTTTTGATTTTTTAATGGCAAACGAGTCCCCTTCGGTCGGATACAGCGTAGCTCCCACTTTTGCAACAATTACCTTTTGTCCTTTGGCTACGTTGGGAGCACCGCAAACAATGGGCAACGGCTCTGCTTCGCCAACATCTACTTGGGTGACGCTGAGCCGGTCAGCGTTCGGATGCTTCTGAACCGAAAGTACCTCACCAATGACTAAACCCTCTAAACCGCCTGTAATCTGATCGAATTTCTCTAGACTTTCTACCTCTAAGCCTGATAGAGTGAGTCTATCGGCGATTTCTTCAGGTAGCACTGTAAGATCAATAAATTCTTGAAGCCAGTTAATGGATATTTTCATACCAACGCTATTAAATGAAAAAGAAGGCGGCGCTTATTAGGACGCGTACCTTCAAAAATGGGTTGGCAAAAATAAGAATTTTAGAGAGAAGTCGTGTTTTCTAGGAGGGAATTACTAGGGTAGGTACGGAATAAAAAAATGCAAGCTCCCGAAGGAGCCTGCACCAATACAACAACCTAACAAAAAATCTATAATCGTCCGGCGAACCGTCTTATTTCAGATTAATACTTTTAGTGTATACATAATTATCCCCCAGAATGGCTAGAGAGTACTGTCCCCGACTCAATTGGGATAGGTTAAGCCCTTTAGCAAACTTCTCCTGAGAGGCTACTCGCTCTTCATAAAGTACTCGGCCATTTTGGTCAAATAATTTAAGGGAAACCGGTGAGGCGATTTGGTTCTTGAAGATTACACTCACCTTCTGAGGATCTACTTTAATAGCTGGCTTAAAGTATACAGCCTGAGCTGCGCCTTCAGTAAGCGAAAAAGCTTCTTGGGTAGTGCCGTTAGCCGTACGAACTTCTACTACGTACTCACCATTAGGCAGACGAGAGAAATCGTACTTCTTCATGTAGGCATCTTCACCCGTAAGCGTTTCGCGGTACAGTGTCCGGCCGTTCTGATCCTTAATGCGTAGTGTGGCTTGTTCAGACGAGCCGACGCTAGCTACCCGAATCAGGGCCTTCTTGCTTTCATTTTCTAGTGATCTGACACTAATTTTAGTATCGGTATCACTAGCAGCTATCACATTACCTACTATTAGTAGAAATGCGGCTGCAATCATTAGTGTTTCTTTAATCGTTTTCATTCTTGTTTTGCTTTTCGTGGTCTAACTTACAGTGTTTAACTAACTTACAATTTTGAACTCTTGGTTAACCGTTCACTGCAAATATACGCAGGTATTGAATAGATTGTTGAGTAATTTTCAAAAAAAATACCTTTTTAATGAATGAAACGTAACAATCATGGTCTTTTATAAAGAATTATACAATGAATTATTAACTACATAAAAAGGTGAGCTAAAGAGTATACCCCCGTTCAACAATTTTTTAAAAAAAGGCTAAATAATTGTAAATATTGTAATTATTCAGTTTGTAAGATTAGAGTGCCGTATTTTATCAATTTCAATCACTTGTTTCCTCGATTTATTTATTGTAGACCTTCTTTTTTAACTCAGTAGTGTATGCCAAGAATTTCTCGTAAGAAGAAAACCTATCCTATTAGTGAGGTTCTGCGCAGTTACTTGCAAGAGCATGCTCGTTTAACTACAGTGCCTATTACATACCAGGATTTAGGGCGGTACAACAATACAATTCCCCTCTACGATAAATTTAATCAAGACACTCTATGGGTAACGGTACTGTACCCTCAGCATGATATGGATCGAATCTATTATGCCCTGAAGATGATCTATTCTATTCTAAAGGCTGACGGAGATGTATCGGTAATGGAGCACCTATACGTAGACCGGGTTGATTTATGCATCTACGGTAATACCCGTCCCTTCCGAGTGAGGATAGTTAACCGTATTAACGATAATTTCGATTACTTCTATATTAAACACGCGGATGCTTCCCGCGTTTACGGTCTAGAGTTAGAGCATATTCTCTCTCCCAACCGAATAAGCTATTTAGTAGCTGATCA
>CAKZPJ010000631.1 GCA_937138955.1 uncultured Flammeovirgaceae bacterium
CTGTCTCGTGAAGAGGGTATGTTTGTAGGCTGGTCGTGCGGTTCAGCGATGCACGGAGCGTTACGCTGGGCTCGCAAAAACTTGAAGAAAGACGACTTAATGGTAGTACTCTTACCCGACCATGGAACTCGCTACCTAGGAAAAATCTATAACGATAGCTGGATGAAAGATCATGGCTACCTAGAGAAGCGCGAGTTTGCTACTGCCCAAGATATTCTGCGTAATCGCAATGGTTCTAGCGAGCTAGTCACTATTCCCGCTAGTACTCCGGTAGGCGATGCAATCAAAATCCTGAGTGAGCGAGGGATCTCGCAGATACCGGTAACGGAGAATGAAGAATTCGTTGGAAGTTTAACCGATTCTAAACTATTACACAAATTGATCGAAGAGCCAGAACTTCGGGGCGAACCAGTATCCAAGCTGATGGATAAGCCTTTCCAGTTTGTTTCTTCCCGTGATACGCTGGATGTGCTTTCTTCCTTGATTGACAAAGAAAATAAAGCCCTAATGGTGCGCGACCAACTCAATCAGGTACACATAATCACCCAATCTGATTTGCTGATGGCGATGAGTAGTTAGTCGCTCTCTAGCTTCTTCAATCATTGCTTATCCGTAAGGTTCTGTCCCCAACATTATCAAGTGCTGCGAGATGAATGAGAATAAGCTAAAATTCCCTAATTAAGTTTTCAAAGTCCAGAAAAAGGGCAAGACTGTCCTTTTTGAAGGTAAAGGTGTCGGCTTTTCTAGCAGCTTGAATGTACGGAGAGTTGTATCGGGAATAGTTAGTGCCAACCACTTGATTGTCAATTTTAAAGTCTCCGTCGAATCTCAGCTCGTAACGCTTACCATCGGATCGATAAAGCAGATCAAGCTGTTCTTCGTTAAACACTATCTCATTGCCCTTAATTCGGCGGATAAAGTACTCAAAGCTTTCGTCTTGCGTTTTTGATCCGGCTTCGGTTATCCAAAATACTTGTTTTCCCGACTGGATGAGATCATCCTCCTCGTCGCCCTTAAACCGAAAGTCAGTAGTGCCGATAAAAGCGCAGTAGGTTTCTTCTTTCTTACCAAATGCGTAATTCTTATCAACAACAATATTGTCAAACTTTGCCTTAGGAAAGTAGGCGTGGGTATAGTCTAACAAATCCATCTCCATCATTCCTTTACTCGCGGGCAAGTTGTATACGGAAAGGTTTACGTTTTCATCCTGTACCGAGTGGGGAAAATGCCCGTATCCTACCCAGTAGCTGGGTGACGATATTTCTACGTTTTCCTCTACCGCAGGGTGCGAGTGGAAAATAGCAAAATAGTCGCCGATGTTCATGCCAAATACGTGTTGCTGATCAGCGTAGTCACCCACCTGATGGCTCTGAACGGTGTACATGGAATAATCGTTGGTGCGGTAAGTGTAAGTGTTTCCCCGCTGGATAGCAATGCCATTATACTGCGGATTAATTAAGTTTACTATTCTAGGCTCGAGCTGTAGCCAGTTCAATAGACTGAAGTCCAACGTTTTGAAGTCAGCGATAAAATCGTTGGAGAACATACGATTAGCGCGCATGTACGATAGGGTGTTACGAACCACCTCAGGGTTAGTAAATGCCTCCATACCCCACTGCATCATCATACTCCGGGTGTCGGTTCCGTAATAGCCTTCTGTGCTAAGTTCGCTGAGGTTGAGGCCGTTCGTTCGCTTGATGACAACATCGTTAGTATCTAGAGCAATTGCTTTCAGTACCGGGGGTAATTGATACTTTTTGGTAGCCACTAATCCGTAGGTCATGCCCGGGCTAATCTCTTCACCATTGCCCCAGTAATATTCGGAGGTGCCACGCATCGAACCGTCTTTTCGGTGATGCTCGTAGGCGCGTCCGCTCACTGAAACGAACAGAGTGCCGTGGCTTTGTGAGGCAGCGTCGTAGAACAGCAAATCTAAGATGATCTGACTTTTCTTTACAATCTCTTCATCGTTAGCGTAGTCGATAAGGTTTACCAGAGCGCCAATATCTTCTTTATAGTACACATTAGAATAAAACTCGGTAAAGCCATAGTCCCAGCGCATCCGCAGCCAGTCCAGTATTCTCCTGTGAGCTTTCGCCATATGCTGCTCGCCAGATAATCCGCTGTTCAGAAAAATCTTATCTGGGTACTTCTGGCCGATTAGGTATTCAGCGGAGGCAAAAAGGATCTGGTGGTTCTCACTCCAGTAGCACATAGAGTTTCCGCCCGGCTCATCCATCCAATAGCGAAAGTTAGTTAACACGTTTTCTATCTTCGGCGAATAGGTAGTGGGAATGCTATCGTTGAACTCGTAGAGGATGCGTATCAGGTTGACCAGTCTAAAATCAGCGCAGTCGTATTCACTGGCAATGTACTTCAACGTTCCATCAAGTTGGTTCCAGTCAGTAATGCTGTTGCCGTTTACCAAGTCATAATAAACCTGCGATTCATTTAGTTGGATGCTAGAAACTGGTCGTCGGGGATAAACTTCGTACTTCGATATCCGAACTACGTCCAAAACAGTGATCACTATCAACACTACGATGATAGACAATAAAATGCCCCAAATCCATTTCTGTTTCATGTATTAGTAATCACCCTCGGATCGATTCTTATTTTCATATTACAACATAAATCTATAAAGTTCAGGGCTATTCATAAACACCAGTATTGCCTTTCTCCCAGACGGGCAGTAGTGTATTTACCAAATCAGTTGACTGAGACGCAATATTTTCGTTTTCGTAGGGATCAATTTGATGGTCATAAAGTTCGACGGTTGGCTTTTCTCCCCGGGAGTATATAGTGAGACGGTAACGGTCAGTTCGCACAGAGACGCCCTGCCGGAAGTAGCTATAGGCCGTATTTCTCCAGCTAATAGGTTTAGAGTCGTCTAGCAAATTAACCAAACTGCTTCCATCAAGGGGCTGAGAGTGTTTCGTACCGCATAATTCCATTAGGGTAGGGTAGATGTCGACAGTACTTACGATCTCATCGTGTTGTTGACCTTGACTATTATCTGGGGTCTTAATCATAAAAACGCTGTTAAGGGCGTACTCAAAATTAGTGTGTTTCCCCCAAATCCGATCATCTCCCAAGTGCCAACCATGATCACCCCACACCACCACAATAGTATTTTTGTCTAATCCTAACCGAGCTAGTTCATCCAGCACCTTGCCTACTTGGGTATCAATGTAACTGACGCTAGCGTAGTAACCGTGCTTTAGCTTCCGGGCGTACTCATCCGAAACCGGTTGCTCCAAAGTTGCTGGTTCATCGCCTAGTTTATAATGATTGAATTCTCCATTATTATGCAGACTAGCCGGATGAACATTCGCGGGTATGTCGGGTGAATTAGTTAGTGGAATATCAGATCGATCGTATAAATCCCAGTATTTTTGGGGAGCGTTAAACGGAAGGTGCGGTTTGAAGAATCCTATCCCCAGAAAGAAGGGCTGATCCTTAGTGGCTAACTCTTGCAGCTTTTGTAAAGCCAGTTCCGTAGTTAAGCCGTCGGGATATCCGGTATCGGGTACATCGGCTGCTTCGTAGGGTTTTACCATTCGTTCTTTCCCCTGCCGATTCGATCCATCAGCGTAGCCAAAAAAAGCATTCCAACCGGTGCCCCACTTCCCGGCGTTAAACAGCATCTCGTCCCAGCTATCAGGCAGTTCCCACTTAGTTCCTACCGGATCGGTGTAGCCGTACAGTAACCCATCTACGTAGTGACTAATTTTACCAATACCTACCGTGTAGTAACCATTTCGTCTGAGATTAGCCACGAACGTTTCCGGCCGCTCTTCTTCAGGTTTTTCCGCAATTAGTTTACGGATAGCATCGTTAGATACTGCGGTTTTAGTACGAGGGTATAATCCCGTAAGCAAACCGTAGCGGGAAGCTCCACAGGTAGGCACCGTCACAAAATGATTAGTAAACAGATGCCCCTGCGAAGCCAGCTTATCCAGATTCGGCGATTGAACTATCTCGTTTCCGTAGCAACCTAGCTCGGGGCGAAGGTCATCAATGCTAATAAACAATACGTT
>CAKZPJ010000632.1 GCA_937138955.1 uncultured Flammeovirgaceae bacterium
TGGGCTAAGGTTCGCAACCTCTCCGGTCAAATAATCTTCTCTCATAACGAAATTGTGTTAGCGTGTTTTGGTGTTAGGATGTTATAGTTTTTGAATTTCTAGTTGTGTTAAACATTTCAGAACAAATCCCTGTAGGAACTCGAACACTATAACACCGCACGGCAGCTGATTGAACACCATAACACATCAGTGTGAATGTACAGAAAATTCCGTACTATCGCAGCAAAAATAATTCATTTTATGCTTTTATTAAGCAAATAATACTTATTAAAGTAATAAACAATACGTAGAAAACTATTCTTCAGTATGAATCCCAACCAGAAAAAAAACATAATTTATTCCATCGTCTTGTTAGCCTCAGTGGCTATTACTTGGTGGGTTCGTAATCAACCCGAAGCAGAAACCTCAAAAGATACCTACATTAAGGTACAGGGGAAAACAATGGGAACGACTTATAATATAAAGTATCGAGATGACCAAAGTCGCGACTTAAAACCATCCATTGATTCGCTACTGGAAGTGTTCAATCAATCAGTAAACCATTATTTGCCCGACTCAGAAATTACCCAATTTAACCAGCAAGACACGTTGTACTTTGACCTACCCTACTTTTACCCGGTGTTGAAGCGTAGCGACGAAATTATGCAAGCTACCAACGGTGCTTTCGATCCCACGGTGGCTCCACTGGTGAACGCTTGGGGGTTTGGTCCGGAAGATCAACGGTTACCAGATAGCACCACCATCGATTCGCTACTGCAACTAGTAGGTTTTGGCAAAATTGATTACACCGAAGAGTACGTTACTAAAAAGGTTACTGATGTGAGTTTAAACTTTAGTGCTATTGCTAAGGGTGGCGGAGTAGATGTAGTAGGAGAATATCTAGATCAACAGGGCGTGGAGAACTTTATGGTAGAAATTGGCGGCGAAGTACTTTGCCGAGGGATAAATGATAAAGGTGAACCGTGGAAGATTGGCATTGATGACCCGAATCGAATTGGGAATATGTCGGCAGCGGTAACACTCAGTAATCAGGCAATTGCTACCTCCGGTAACTACCGCAACTACTACGAGGTAGACGGAAAAAAATACGCTCATACTATTGATCCTAAAACTGGGCAACAAGTAACCCATTCGGTACTCAGCGTATCAGTTATTGCCGACGATTGTATGACCGCCGATGGCTTCGCTACCGCCTTTATGGTTTTAGGGTTGGAAGCTACCCAAAAGATTATTGCCCGTAATCCTTCGCTGGAAGTCCTTATCATTTACGATGATAATGGTACTACCAAAACTTTTCAGACGAACGGGTTGGAAGATATGGTAGTTAATAGTTAGGTTTATGAAGGATCAAAAAACGTATCAAGTAATCGGATTAATGTCAGGTACCTCGTTAGATGGGCTGGATATGGCCTACTGCGAATTTTCACTGGAAGATAATCAGTGGCAATTCAGTATTCCGGTGGCAGAAACGCTGACGTACAATGAGTCGTGGCAACGAAAGCTACTAAACATAACGGAAGTAAGCGGTGAAGAACTCATCATTACCGATCGGGATTTGGGAGTCTGGATGGGCGAAGCGGTGAAAGCATTTATCAGCAAACATCAACTACAGCCAGATTTTATCTCTTCGCACGGACATACCGTTTTTCATCAGCCTGAACGAGGCATTAACTATCAAATGGGCAACCCGTTTGCTATTCAAGCAATTAGCGGGCAGACGGTTATCAGTCAGTTTCGTAACTACGACGTAGCCATCGGCGGCCAAGGAGCACCATTGGTTCCAGTGGGCGATCAACTGCTGTTTGGCGGGTACGATGCCTGCTTAAACCTGGGTGGTATTGCCAATCTTTCTACCCAATGGCAAGATAAGCGCATTGCCTACGATATTGGTACGGCCAATATTGTAATGAACTACTTCGCCCAACAACTTGGCCAGCCCTACGATCAAGGCGGACAACTCGCTAAGCAGGGTCAGATAAATCAGTCACTGGTAGATACGTTCAATCAACTTCCTTACTACCAACAGAGTTTTCCTAAATCACTGGGATACGAGTGGGTACATCGAGAAATAATTCTGCGGATTGAGCAAGCGAATCTTTCGGTGCAAGATGCTATTGCTACGGTACTAGATCACGCAGCCTATCAAATAGGCCAGGCTTTACGCTCTTTCGCCGAACAGCAAACCAGCTCATTTAAAGTACTAGTAACGGGTGGCGGAGCCTTTAATAATTACTTTATGGAAAGTATTCAGCAATATGCTAGCGACAGAATAGAACTGATTGTACCTGACGAGAAGATCGTGGCCTTTAAGGAAGCTTTAGTATTTGCCCTGCTGGGAGTGCTTCGGGTACGTAACGAAGTAAATTGCCTGCAATCTGTCACCGGTGCTCAATATGATCATTCGGCAGGCGTTATCTTTGGGAACATAGACTGACTTGTTCAATGAGAAAACTATTTTTATTAGCTGGATTTCTATTTTGCGTTCAGGAACTTCAAGCTCAAGATAGTTTGGCTACTTACAAAAAGTGGAGTATCGGAGTAAAAGGCGGAGCGTCTTTTTCATTTATTTCTTCCACACAAGAGAATATAACCCGAGAAAGACCATTTACCAGAACCAATCAAGGAATAGCCTTCGGCGGGATTATTCGTTATATGACTGAGAAAAACTTTGGTTTACAAATTGAGGCTAATTACGTAGAAAAGGGTTGGGAGGAGATATTTCGCTCGCTATCCGATCAGGAAAGGCTTGACCCAAGCCGCTTTTATCAAGTTAATCTAAGTTATTTAGAAGTTCCCATCTTGGCCCACGGCTACTTTGGTAAGCGTAATTTGCGAATCTTTGCTACGTTAGGAATGTACGGTGGGATGTTATTATCGAGCAGCACTCAAACTGCTCCGACAGTAGATCCCAATGAAATTACTTACGAATATTTAGTGCCCGAGCAAAATAAATATGATTTGGGAGTACGGGGTGGAGCTGGAGTGGCGGTAGTTACTAAAATAGGCACATTCCAGGTGGAAGGTACCTACAGCCTTGGGTTGAATAGTGTACTCGACCGCAACCGAGCACCTATCCCCAGCATTTTGCAAAACAACACCATTGTTGGTTCGCTAGGGTATTTGATAAGCTTTTAAAGTTCATCTTCCCGAAAACAAATTCGAGATTAACAAGGAGTACTAATTAAAGATGCGGTACGAACTTGACTACAATGCCTACAAATAATACTTGGCATTTTGCGACCTTTATCGTAGTATTATCATTAGTGGCGGGGCAAACAGCCAACGCAAATCTTAGCTCCAAAGAACATGGTAGAGTTTAAAATACAACTAGAAGAAATTGTTGTAGAGACAATAGGATACGGTGCCATAGAAAACCAGCTACCGGATCTTATTCAAAAAGCCGTGTTGAAACTTGCCGCGCAGGATATTCTGAAGGATCTATCTAACATAGACCTCGAGAACGACGAAAAATGGCAGTTGTCCAGAGATTTAGCTTGGCAGCAGGAGAAGCATAAATACCTTACACAATGATGATAAACTTCGTTGTAGATGCCAATGTTTGATAAGTATTTTAATTAGTGGTAAGGCCAGCTACCGACCTATTCTAACCTTCTACCATTTTATACTTCCTGACTTTGCTTTGGTAGAAGTCGACAAGTACAAAAATGTGTTAATAAGCAAAACTAAAATGCAGGAAAACGAATTTATGCAGTGGACTCATTTCGTATTTTCTCAATTTACCATTCTGCCACAGTACGTTTTAAGCCAGAAGAGTCTTGAAAAATCAGAGAATCTTCTTGAAAAGGTAGACGTAAAAGACATCGCCTACGTAGCATTAGCCATGCAATTAGATTTGCCCCTTTTAACCAGAGACAAACCGTTGTACCTAGGTTTGCAGAAGCAAAAGTTTAAAAAGGTTATATTGTTTGATGAGTTTCTAGCGATGATTTAATAGGTGTAGAAAGCCAGACAGGTATAGTTCAATCAAAGGCAGTCTTACCAATATCCAGTCAATATTACTTTCTACTAACGTTTCGTATTCTAACTGCCTGTCCATTTTACTGACTTACTTTCAGCTTTTCGGTACGTACGTCAACTGACTAAGGGTATCTTCCTGAAACATCTCCTGGGCGATTCCTTGTAGTTGCGAAGCTGTTATCTTATTTATCTTTTTGTAGAGTGCTTCTAGGTTCTCCAACTCATACTGGTCAAGCAAGCTACGTCCCATTGCTAACATCAGGCTTTGGTTATTTTCGCTATTCATCGCCATCTGCCCCATCATTTGTTCCTTGGCTCGATGCAGCTGCATAGTGCCTAATGGCTTTTCCCGCAGTAACTTCAGCTCTTTCAGTGTAACATTAATCGCACGGTTCAACTGCCGAGGTTCGGTTCCAAAGTAGATGGCAAATAGACCAGTATCAGTATACGGCTGGTATTCGGCATCAATAGAATAAACTAAACCATGTTTTTCCCGCAGCGTCATACTCAAACGGGTGTTCATACTGGGGCCACCTAACAAATTAATTAGCAAATAGAAGGGTAAACTACTATTATCACCCACTGGGTACGCCGTTCTGCCAATAGCACATTGCGCCTGAGTGAGTGTTCGGGTGCGGGTATCTTGTTGGGGGAGCTGATGAATAAATGGCAGCCGATTACCTTGCCCTGCCAAAGTAGGAACTAAAGCCAGGTATTTTTCAGCCAAGTGAAACACCTTTTTTGAAGGAAGATTACCCACACAACTGAATATCAGCTTACCAGTATTCATATTGGCCTGCAGGAAATGCTGGAAGTCCTCGCGGCTAAAGCGGTGAATGGATTCGTTAGTACCTAAAATATTTTTACCCAGCGGATGCTCACCAAATACTACGGCATCGAAATCATCCTGGATAGCGTCCTCCGGCGAATCGTAGTACATTGACATCTCTTCCAGAATCACACTACGCTCTCGCTCAATCTGCTTCTCAGGAAAAATAGAATCAAACGTAATATCAGCTAAAAGGTCTAAAGCATTTTCGAAGTGGCGGTCAAGCACTGAGGCATAAAAGCAAATTTTCTCCTTGGTGGTATACGCATTTAACTCCCCTCCTACCGAATCGACCCGATTCAGAATATGGTAGGCTTTCCGCTTGCGGGTTCCTTTAAAAGCCATATGTTCCCAAAAGTGGGCGAGGCCTTGCTGTTCTGGCTCCTCATCGCGACTGCCAATGTCTAAAATAAAACCACAATGTACTACTTTGGTATGCGTAACTTGATTGTGGGCAATCCGAATACCATTGTTTAAAGTATGTACGTCAAATTCTGTCATATTCAATACGCGCTATTCCAATATTTTGGGCAATGAATTAACAAAAAATCTAACGTATTTGTGCAATACGAAGTGAAAATTTGCCATAGGCTAAGCCTGTACAACTTAGCTATCCTCTCGTAAACTATCGGATGTATCATTAACTAGCCCGTTGAGACCAGCCGAAAAAATAGTATCTTTAAAGGCTATATATCGCTTATTTCATGAGACACGTAATTCTATCTGTACTTTTCCTTACTACAGCCTTATTAGGCTTCTCCCAAAACCCAACTTCTATCGATAGTTTAGAAAATCAGTTAAAAACGGCTACTGATACTACTCAACTACATATTTACCAGCAGCTATATCAGGCTACCATTCATACTGAACCTGAAAAAGCCAAAACGTATACCGAACATTGGATTCAGTTAGCGCAAGAACTAGACAAACCACAGCAGCAGATCAGCGCGCTACTCGGTTTGGGGCGCTACTATTACGTGCTGGGAAACTTCGCTCAGGCTATTCATCAGTCGCAACAAGCACTAAATATAGCCCGACCGCTGAAAGATACGGCCCGAATTGCTTCGCTTTACAACGGAATGGGGTACATGATATTTAATCAAGGAAAGTACGGTGAAGCTTTGGATACACTATTTATCGGACTTCGGCTTAATGAAAGTTTACAAGATTCACTGGCTATTCATAAAAGTAAGTTCAACATCGCGAATGTGTACGTCATGAACGACAACCCTCGCCAAGCATTAAACTATTTTCTGGCTTGTGCTAATTATTTTGAGCAACCGAATCTTTTAGCCAAGTGCTGGCTTAATTTAGGAGCTACCTACCCCGATATACAACAGTACGACTCATCATTCTACTATTATCAGTTGGCTTCCGATTATTACAAATCTCAAGATGATGACTATCACTTAGCCAAAGTGCTGGATGGACAGGGGCAGAATATGCTAGATCAGCAGGAGTACCAAGCGGCAATAACGTATTATCAGCAAGCCCTTCAGCTTAATGAAGCAATAGAAAGCCAACATGGTATCGCCCTCAACTACCGAGACCTTGGAACAGCGTTTACTCAGCTAGGACAATTTGAGCGAGCACTAGACTACTTAAATAAAGCAGTAGAGTTATCTCAAGAAATAGACGCTCCGCAAGAACTCATGACTCACTACGAAGCATTAGCCGAAACTTACGCTACCCAGGGAAATTACGCTCAGGCGTATGACTACCGATTAAAATACTTTGAAATTTACCAGGAAGTATACAACCAGGAGAAGGAACAGCAGATGGCTGAACTAGAAACTGAGTACGAACTTGATAAAAAAGAAAAAGCGATAGCCCTGCAAGCTCAGGAAATTGAACTCCTAGCGCAGCAAAACACCATTGCTGGTTACCAGCGTTGGGGGTTAATTGTTGGCTTTCTACTGACTGCTGCACTGGCCGGGGTTTGGTACAACCGGCAGCGATTAAAGCATCAGCAAGAGCGTAAACTTCTAGAGAAGGATCAGCTACTTTCTCAAGAAAGAATAAGAAGTTCTGAGTTGGCCCAACAACAACTCCGGCAAGAACTAGACTTTAAGAATCGGGAGCTTACTACCCACGCGCTGCATCTGGGGCAAAAAACCGAACTGCTGGAAGAGGTAAAAGATAAGATTAATGACATTTGGGCAGTAGCTAATCCCCGCAGCCAAACCGAATTGAAACAACTAAAGCAACTCATTCGGGGCGACCAGATGATTGAAAACGACTGGAACTCTTTCATTCAGCACTTTAAGGAGGTACACCCTGACTTTAGTCAAAAGTTATCGACCGTGGCCAGCGAACTTACTTCCAACGAAATTCGCCTGGCCATGATGCTTAAGATGAACCTCAGTTCCAAGGAGATTGCCTCACTAGTTAATATCTCGCCCGAAGGAGTAAAAAAGGCTCGCTATCGGCTGCGCAAAAAGCTCAATATCACCTCCGAAGAAAACATTCAGGAGTATATTCTTCAGATGTAGTTTTTAAAATTTTTTCGGTTATACCTTATAAATATTCCTTTTGTAACATTTAATTTATATATTTTTTATTTAAATAGTTATGTGTCCACTGTTTGTCCACCCTCATAATTTGACTTGTAGGGGTGTTTCTGCGTCATTAGCAGAAAAAACAATATGTATCGAGCACAATCTACTTATCTGGTCATTTTACTCTTCTTTATCACTTTAAGCTTCTTTAACATTCCTACTAACGGAATCGCCGCTACCCAAACTGCTGTTAGTAAAAATAAACCTCCTAAATATCATCTAAGCAAGCCGCCCTACGGTAAGCATCAGAACCGACAGAGCTTTGTAGAAATTGGCGGCGGACTCGGAGTCTGGCATCAGTCTAATGAACCTCAGATGCAGGCATCCAATATGCCGCTTCATCTATTAGTGGAATATGGTAGTACTGGTTCACCTATTAGCTACGGCATTGGGGTAAATCGGGGAAGCCGCTACGAATTAGAAGGGTTTGTGCTGAGCAGTGACTACACCTTCGCTCAAATTAAGTTTGACGCTTTGTCGTTAATCTCCGCCGTGCCCGAATCGTTTTCTGCTTACGCCCTTGCGGGAGCTACCTACTGGCAATCGCAATTAGATGACCAACGGCTTAACCCCCAAGTAATTAACGAAAACCCGCAAGAAACAGATAATGAACCGGGGATTATGGCCGGAGTGGGAGCTAGCTACCTCTGGAAAAAACTTGGATTCCATACCCAGCTCACTTATTTCCGAGGGCGCGCCGAATACTTCGCTGGAGCTAATGAACCGCTTGATGTGCGAGCAGGCAATATTCAACTCAATCTAATTCTCTCCTATCGTATTTCCTTCGGTGGTGCCAAGTTGGCTTGCCCCGTCTATCAATAAGTTTTCAAAACTACATTCATCATATCATGAAAAAGATTATACTTCTACTTACCATATTTTATATCGGAACTGCCTGCCGCAAAGATACCAGCGAACTGAGTCGCCAAATTCAGGAAACTGCTATTAACGATATATTACTCAATGGTTTTGAGTTTAATGTACCCCAAGATACGCTGATTGAATCGGAAGCTGTTCAAGAAGATCCAACCGCAGCGGATGGCAAGAAATTCACCTGCAATGTGCAGCGTATTCAGCGGGTAGATGTACTGGAAAATCTAACCCTATCGGCATTTGATGATTTGGCCGCTACTAATACTGCCGGGCTGTATCCGGGAGCCATCATTAAGCTTAAAGATCTGCGCGACTTGGGAGACATTAATGCTTTAGGGAATTTTGAGCGCACTCCCCTGGAAGTCTCCAGTACGCTAGGTGATATTCGCACTATTAATGACCCCTCACAGCGAGGGAACGTGGATAAGGCCATCCGTGAGATGGAGCAGAATCAGGGTGACTTTGCCGCTAATATAAAGTTTAAGGTGACCGAAGCTTACTCGCTGGAGCAGGCCATGCTTCAACTGGGTATTGATGCCAAATATTTGGGTAACTCCGTGCGTAGCGATCTAAAAATTGAAAACTCCGTGGAAGAGCGTAGCGTATTCATCCAGTTTTATCAGGTATACCATACGGTTTCTATTGCTAACCCTACTAGCCCCGCTGAGTTTTTTGGCAATTCGGTGCGAGCCGAGCAATTATCAGAAGCCACCACCGAAGACAATCCGCTGGGGTACATTTCGGAAGTAGCCTACGGCCGGATGTTGGTAGGACGCTACACTTACCGGGGCACAGACTTCTCAGCCGATGCTAGTCTGGAAGTAGAAGTACGCAAAGGGCTAGCCAAGGTCACTGGCGAAGCCGATGCCTCTTACGACAAGAAAATTGATAATGCCATTGATTTCAAGGATAACGCCAGTTTATTGTTAA
>CAKZPJ010000633.1 GCA_937138955.1 uncultured Flammeovirgaceae bacterium
CGAGTCAGTAAATTCTGGCGAATCTGAGGAAGGTCAAGATCAATGGCATTTTGGGTAAGTTTGGCTTTAACGGTCTCGTCGTCTAGTGTGCCATCCGCCCGAAGATCGGTGGTAATATTAGCTAATAGCTCCGAAAGCTCGGCTACAGTTTGGTTGCCCTGTAAGATAGACGATATGGCGAGCAAGATGGCATTATCTTCGCCGTCCTGAGAAATATCTAGTAGTTCGGAGCTAGTCATCACTTCTCGATCAATACCAAAAACAGCAAGTATTTCTCGCTGGGCTTGCTGCTTTGCTTCCAGAAAACTTACTCCTCGGCTAATCAAATAGTTCACTCGATCTTTCTCAAGATGCGAAAGTACGTTTACGTTGATATTAGTATCCTCAGAAACATCGGCTAAGGCAAATAACGTTAGCTGCGCTGCCGACTTTTCTCCTTTCACCTCATCGAAGTAGAAACCACTAGCCATCATTTGAAGATTGGTATGATCCAACTGAGAGGTTTTAATAAAGAAAGTTCCTTTGTTATCTGTGATCTGCGTAGTAAAAGTCTTTCCGGTAGCGGCCAAAGAATCATCTAATTCGGTGATGATAATAGACGTACCATTAATAAACGGCCCCTTTTGTACGTAGCCATTGATAGAAATTGGACTGCTAGATGCCTGTGGTAGCACCTCTTCCTCGCGACAACCTAGGATAACTGCAATTAGAGTGAGGGATAAAGTAGACAGTAATTTCTTCATTAATCAATAATTCTATTCTAATAGACAAAATTACCGATTAATATAATTAAACTAAAATTATATTAAATAATATTTTATAAAGTAATTTATTGACGATATTTAAAATATGCAACATAAATTTACTTATGCGCTTCTTCGTAATGATTCTTAAGCACATTCCTTCCCCAATCATTTTGCAGGTCTCGGATTACAGTATGAATATGGTTAGCATTGTTTTGAGTATTGTCGTACTCAATGACGAAGGTTGGCCCCTGAAGACGATAGTAGTGCGGATCACCTACTTCTAATCCTCCCGCCCAAGCAAAGTGAATATCTTCTAATCCGGCTTCCTGAATGTCTTGTAGAGCTTTTTCCGCTACTTCGGCCCGATGAACGTTATAGTATACTTCGAGCAGCTGCATCAGTTGATCTTGCTGCTTAGAACTCATTTGGGAGTGTGCCAAGCCTTCTGAATCACCAACCTGTGCCTGAATTTCAGTACCGGAAATAATGTCGGGATAGGCCTCTTCAGCAACTAATGCGGTGGAAAGCTGATCTTGATTTAGCGACTTCACTAGAGCTCGAGCAAAATCTTCTTCCGGTTCAAGCACTCGCCAACCTTTTTTGGGTCCACTGGGCACTTTAGCCGGATTAGACCCAAAAAACGTGGGAGTAGCCGAAACGATCTCGTTCGAAAGGGAAGAAAAATTAAGGGAGAGGTGGTGTCCTTCTAGCCGCCACCCCCAAGCTTCGCCTGGTTGTGGATTTCCAAAAATAGTGAAATAGTAGTTGTTGGGGTCGCGGTACGTATCGTTAGCCGGTCGGTCTTCTACCATCCTAAGTACATTTTCTAACGTCATTACATCTTTAACTTTTTGATAGCCTGCTTGACTCAACGATGCGCGGAGTAAATTCATGGCAGCCTGCTGCTGATCTTCGTTCATGGCTTTCAGTGGCAATCCGTTCCGGTCTCGCGGAACGAAATGCCAGTTATAACGCTCATCATTTTCAAAGTCATACGTCAGTTGGGACTGCTGATCTTGGTTCAGCGTCTGCCGAAATTGCTGAGCCGCTTCAAGTAAATTAGCTTCAGGGTTTTTATTTTGTTGAGCTGTAACCGTAGTTAATAATCCGCTCAATATAAAGAGTAAGAAAATAATAGTAAGTCGCTGCATTAGGTTGTTTTAGTAATGATGAATGGCTGATGAAAAATGAATGATAGAGGAAAAAGTTATTAACCCGTGCCGCGGTGGCAGCATTCACTATTCATCATTTAAGGTACGATTATTCCGGAATTTTTGATAATTTCTCGCTCAAATCACTACACTATGAACCAAGAAACTATAGCCCGTTATCGCCAAGAATGTGAACAGCACCTTACTGAAGAGTTACTTCCCTTCTGGCTTGACCGATGTTTAGACGAACAGTACGGTGGGTTTATCACCCATTTTGATAGAGACGGTAATGATACAGGTACAGACGAAAAATCACTCATCGCCCAAACCCGTTGTGTGTATACGTTTGCTTCGGCCCATCGAGCTGGGTACGGTGACGGAAAGTGTTTGGAATATGCTCGTCATGGGGTGGACTTCTTACTAAACAAGATGTGGGATCAGGAATACGGTGGTTTTTACTGGTTATTAGACCGAGCTGGAAATGTTACGATCGACGAAAAGATCATCTACGGACATAGCTTTGCCATCTACAGTCTGAGTGAGTACACTCTGGCTTCGGGTGATTCTCGGGGATTGGAATACGCGGTAAAGTGCTTTGACTTACTACAGAAATATGCTGCCGATACGCACTACGGCGGCTACTTTGAGATGTTTGCACAAGATTGGTCGCTGAAAGGACCGGGAGCTGCCGGGGGCGACCGTAAAACGCTGGACGTTCATATGCACCTAATGGAGGCATTCACCACACTTTACGAGTGTAGTCAACAGCCTATTCATCGGCGGAAATTGGAAGAAATAATAGCATTATTACTCAATCGAATTTTGCATCCAGAGTATCGCACCGGCGTTCCTCAGTTTTTCCCTGATTGGCAGGTGGCCCCACAAATTAAGTTTGATATTGTTTGGGGCTGGGACCGTTTTACCGATAGCGGAGCCAAAGCTCAAGCTGAAGATAATACCAGCTATGGTCATAATGTAGAATTTGCTTGGCTACTAACCCATGCGCTCAAGACAATGGGGAAATCGGTAGATCAGTATCTCGACGTACTACGAGCTTCCTACGAACATGCTGTAAAGTATGGCATTGACGAAAATTACGGAGGTGTCTACGTAGAAGGTAGTCCTGATGGAAAGGTATACGATCGGGAAAAAGAATTCTGGCAACAAGCCGAACTACTAATTGGTATGTTGGAAGCCTCGCTTACGTTTGGCGCGGAAAAATATTGGCCAACCTATAAAAATATCCATCGCTTTGTATTCGGAAAAATGATTCACCATTCGGTAGGCGAGTGGTGGCCCTTACTGACTCGCGAAGGCGAACCTGTCTGGACTCATATGAGCCACTCGTGGAAAGTAAACTATCATACTGTTCGGGCGATGGTGCAAAGTGTTGAACGACTTAAGCAGCTAGAATCAATATTGTAAATTATCACTTTAGCGAAAGTTGGTCGAGTACTTGCTCGATGGAAACATCTTCCTGCATTTTAGCATCCAGAATATTAGATCGTTCGGGAAGCGCCGTAATACAGACAATTGCCCACATTAATAATAGCATGGTAAATCGGAATATAGATCCAATGAGTGATTTAGTATTCATAACAATAAAACTTACATTAGTAATATTTATTCTAAATAAGTAAATATTTATTAATTATCCTAATATTTAAGTTAAAATCTATATTTAAATAGTTATAAAATAAAAATTTGAGGTGATAATGCCCTATTTTCCGTGGTTTACGAACGAAAACTTACAAGTACTCACTGCTATCTTTGGTGAGAAATCTTAATTTTTAGAGAGAAATGGACTGGCTAATTTGACTGGAAAGCGGGACCTCTGAGTACTTTCCCCTCTCTACTTTTGGTGAATTGACCATTATCAACCGCCACCTTTCCATTAACGATCACGAAGTGAATTCCTTGGGAGTACTGGTGCGGTTTCTCAAAGGTTGCTTTGTCAATAATGGCTTTCGGATCAAAAATAGTGAGGTCGGCAAATACATCTTCCTCAATTCTACCTCGCTTTTTTAAACCAAGTCGATTGGCGGGCATTAGGGTCATTTTGTGAATGGCTTCTTCCAGCTCAAGTATATTCCGTTCGCGAACATAGTGGCCCAACACCCGGGGAAACGTTCCGTACCAACGGGGGTGAGGATGGCCAACTTCGTATTCAGCTAACCGACCGTCGGAACCAATCATCGTCTGAGGGTGCTGCATAATTCGGTCTACATCTTTCTGGTCAATAGCATGGTAGATAGCATTGCAGCCACCATTTGCTTGAGCCTCTATCACTAGTTCAGCTCCATTTTCTACGGTTGGTGTTAAAGCGCGCATTATCGCCCAATCATGTAACGTCTTACCTTCCAACTCGGGCTGCCACTCCACACGGGCAAACTGTACGCGCCGCAAATCTTTACCACCTCGGTCGTTCAGGATATTATAAACAATGCCCCGCTTGATACTATCACGCAGTAGTGGGTCTTCTAATCGCTCCAAGTAAGCATTCTGCCCTCCTGAACGCGCCCAACTAGGAATGAGTACTGAAATTCCGGTTTGGCTAGCGGTATAAGGGTACTGATCCATCATGATGTCAAGACCTAACGAACGAGCGGAATCTACCATTGCTAATGTTTTGGTGCTGGCACCCCACATGGGTTTTCCGATGGCTTTATGATGAGTAAGCACCACTGGAATATCGGCTCTCTCCGAAATCTGAATTGCCTCGGCTACCGCATCAATTAAACCTAATCCCTCTTCCCGAAGGTGGGAGGTATAAATGCCGCCGTATTGGCTGGCTATTTTAGATAGAGCAACCACTTCATCTACATCAGAAAAAGCCCCCGGCACATATTTCAGTCCGGTAGAAATACCGAATGCACCATCTTTCATACCTGTAGCTACTTGCTCCTGCATTTGCTGTAGTTCAGCTGCGGTAGGAACCCGGTTGTCTAGCTTCATAATGTTGCGCCGAATGGTATTGTGACCAATCAGGTAAGCTACATTCATACCAATGCCTACTCGCTCTACAGAGTCTATATACGTCGCCAACGGCCAAGGGCTGCTCCCGTCGGGTCCACCCAAGGCAGTCGTTACTCCTTGTCGGATTTGACTTTCGGCATCTGGTAATCGTAGCAACGGTTCCAAATGCACGTGCATATCAATAAAGCCGGGAGCTACGGCTAAACCAGTGGCATCAATTTCTCTTGTTGCTTTTCGTTCGGTCAAATCGCCCACCGCTACAATCTGATCATCACGAATGCCAATATCCGCTAGGGTAGGAGTAGAGAGCGAACCATCATATACCGAACCATTGCGGATAATAATATTTAATTCGCTATTACTTTGACACGCAACTAAAGAAATTAGTAGGAAAATGACCGGTAGGCGAAGGTTCATAAGGTAGGATAGTTAAACGGTAGTGATTATGGGCTGAAAATATAAAAATATTTTCAGCTATCCAGCCTTTGAAGAAATAGAGTGTGACTACTACCAGAGAGGGTTATGTAGCCACTAATTGAGGAGATCGTTCTATTATTTGTTGGTGAAGATGTTCATCTAATAAAGCAT
>CAKZPJ010000634.1 GCA_937138955.1 uncultured Flammeovirgaceae bacterium
CATATTGAGTTTCAGCTACTAGGCGATCAGCATGGTAATTTGGTACATCTGTTTGAACGAGAATGTTCACTACAGCGACGTTACCAAAAAATTATAGAGGAAGCTCCCTCTCCTACCCTTACTCCCGAGCTGCGAGCGCGTATGGCGGAGGCCGCTTTAGAGTTAGGTAAGGCGATTAATTACTACAATGCCGGCACCATAGAATTCTTAGTAGATGCTAATCATGAATTTTATTTTCTGGAAATGAACACCCGGGTGCAGGTGGAACATCCGGTCACGGAAATGACTACTGGAGTGGATATTGTTGCCGAACAACTTCGTGTAGCTGCCGGACAAAAACTTTCATTTGAGCAAAACGACCTTCAGCAGCAAGGTCACGCTATTGAATGCCGGGTATATGCCGAAGATCCTCAGCAAAACTTCCTTCCTTCGCCCGGCGAAATTACGTATTATCACGCACCCAATTCAGTTCGCCTAGATACGGCTATCACTGGTCCGACTATTATTGAGAGTCAGTACGACCCAATGATTAGCAAAATGATTATTTACCATCCGAATCGAGAAGAATGTATTCGGCAGTCAATCCGAGCATTAGAACATTACGTAATACACGGTATCGAGACCAATATTGCTTACTTGCGAGCACTACTTCGTTCCAAAGATTTTCAGCAAAATGCCATTTCTACTAAATACTGTGATGAACAGACTTCTGAAATTATCAATCGGATGGAGGAAGAAAAACAAACAATAAACAAATTTCCAGTAGCATTAGCCGGACTCATTCACAGCTTCCAAACTTCTACCAAAGCATCAGAAGGTAACGTCTGGGCAGAGATTGGCTTCTGGCGACACATTCCGACCGTGACTATTGAAGTAGATAAAGAGACAATTTCTCTCGAAGCTCATCGGAATAAGTCAGAATACGAAGTTCGTTACGATGACACAATGCACCGAATTCACACAATTAGTGTAGATGAAGGTAAAATAGATTTTTCGGTAGATGATGACAATTATACTTTCTATTCATCCATTCAAGATGATCTAAGCCAGCAAATCTCCTGGAAAACACATAAGTTCCATTGGCAGAGAAACGATCTGATGGCTGCGGAGCGTTTTAGCAGTACAGGCAGCGAAAGTGACACCTCGGATGATCGAGTCAGCTCGCCTATGCCTGGCAAAGTTATCCAGCTAAATGTAGTTACAGGTGACGAGGTAAAACGAGGAGATACACTACTCATTGTAGAAGCTATGAAAATGGAAAACCAGATTATAGCCCCGCGAGATGCCCAAGTAAAAGAAGTGCGAGTAGAAATTAACAGTAGAGTAAATAAAGACGAGATTTTGATAGAGTTAGAGTGACTGATGACTGATGACTGATGACTGATGACTGATGACTGATGACTGATGACTGATGAAATATAAACTATTGATCATTACTCATCTCCCCCTAATCATTAATAACAAAAACCACATTAATCCATGTATACCAACGAACAACACGATTTAATTCGCCAAAGTGTGCGGGAGTTTGCTGAGCAAGAAGTTTTACCCGTAGCCCGCGAATTGGATAAGAAAGAGCAGTTTTCCTACGACCTTACTAAGAAAATAGGTGAATTAGGACTATTCGGAATGATGATCCCCGAGAAATACGGTGGCCAAGGAATGGATTATCTGTCGTACATTATTGCGGTAGAAGAATTAGCTCGGGTAGACAGTTCTCAGGCAGCTACTTTGGCCGCTCATAATTCTTTGGGAATTGGTCCGCTTTATAGCTTTGGTACCGAGGAACAGAAGAAAAAATATTTACCCCAGCTTTGCACTGGAGAAGCACTATGGGCCTTCGGACTTACCGAGGCCGAAGCGGGTTCTGATTCCCGAGGCACTAAAACTGTGGCCACTTCAGAAGATGGACAGTGGACAATCAATGGTTCTAAGATATTCATTACCAACGGAGCCACTGATATTACTATTGGCGTAACGGTGCAGGCCGTAACGGGTGAGCACGATGGTAAAAAAGAATATTCTACCATCATTGTGGAGGGAGATAATCCGGGTTTTGAGGCGATGGTAATGCACGATAAACTTTGTTGGCGAGCAAGTAACACTTCTCAACTATTTTTTGACAATTGTCAGGTCCCGGAAAGCAACTTGTTAGGCGAACGCGGGCAGGGTTCTAAAATTATGCTGCAAACGTTGGATGCGGGTCGACTTTCTATCGGAGCTATGGGTTTAGGGCTAGCCCAAGGCGCATACGAAATGGCCATACGCTACGCCAAAGAACGGGAACAGTTTGGCAAACCGCTTACTCAATTTCAGGCGATTTCGTTTAAACTGGCAGATATGGCTACTAAGTTAGAACTGGCTCGCAACATTTTGTATAAAGCTTGCTGGCTCAAAAATAATCAGAAACCCTTCGGCAAGGAAGCAGCCATGGCTAAGCTATACTGCTCAG
>CAKZPJ010000635.1 GCA_937138955.1 uncultured Flammeovirgaceae bacterium
CCTGAACACTTGATAGAGTGGTAACGAAAAGTAGAAGGATGGTAAACCCGATGATGCGTAGATGATTTAACGGAGAGTTCTTTAGACCCCTCCTATCCGTTTCATGGCGACCTTCTTTAAGAAAGGGGAAGCTTATATATTGGAGAGCTATTCGCCCTTTGGAAAAGCAGGATAGAGGGATTTTCGCTCCTTGATCGTTTAAAAGATTATGTAGTGTCATTCTGGTTAATATCACGTGCGGGCCATGCGACGTTCTTTATCGCTGGAAATGTAGGTATACATAGCGGGAATTACGTAAAGGGTGAGAACCGTGGCGAAAATCAGTCCGCCGATTACGGCAATCCCCATTGAAACCCGACTCTCAGAACCAGCTCCCAGGGCCAGGGCAATGGGTAATATACCCAGTACGGTCGATAAACTGGTCATCAGAATAGGGCGAAAGCGAGATTCGGCCGCTTCCACAATTGCTTCCTGAATACTCTTCCCCTGCGCCTTACGCTGATTGGCAAATTCTACAATCAGAATACCGTTCTTAGTCACTAAACCAATCAGCATAATGATTCCGATCTGGCTGAAAATATTCAGCGTTTCGTTAAAGTACCAAATGGCAAGCAGAGCGCCAGCTAAGGCTAGTGGTACCGTAAACATAATCGTAAACGGATCGCGAAAGCTCTCAAACTGGGCGGATAGCACCAGATAGATTAAAATGATGGCAAACAGCAAGGCAAATAATAAACTATTAGAACTCTCGCGAAACTCCGCTGACTGCCCGTCTAGGTCAGTAGCAAAAGAGCCATCTAAGGTTTCCCGAGCCATTTGTTCCATAGCATTAATACCATCGCCCAATGTGTAACCCGGGGCGAGCGCGGCGGACACGGTTGCCGAACTATAGCGGTTAAAGCGAAATAACTGGGGCGGAGTGCTTTCTTCGTTAAGGTATACCAGATTATCGAGTTGGATCAGTTGGTCGTCAGCATTTTTCACGTACAATGATCGCAAATCCATCGGGTCGTCACGATCATCGCGCTTCACCTGTCCAATGATCTGGTACTGCTTGCCATCCATAATAAAGTAACCAAAACGAGAACCGCTCAACCCTAATTGCAAGGTTTCGGCAATATCACGTACTGATACTCCCAAATTGCGAGCTTTTTCCCGATCAATATCGATGGATATTTCTGGTTTATTGAATTTTAAGTTCAGATCGACAAAGGCGAAAGCTGGATTTTGATTCGCTAAATCCATAAAGTTGGGCAATACCTCCTCAAGCTTTTTTAGAGTTGGTGCCTGAATTACGAATTGTACGGGTAGTCCCTGTCGTTCATTATTGATAGTAGGTTCTTGAGCAATATACGCTCGGGCTTGTGTGAGTGCCTGCACCTTAGGGGTAAGTACATTGACAATTTCTTGTTGGCTACGCTCACGTTCCTCGGAATCGACCAGAGTAAGGCGCATGAAGGCCGAGTTAACCGAAGAGGTAGAACTAAAACCGGGGGAGGTCACGGTTATGATTGCATCGCTTTCAGGCACATTTTCCTGCACTACTTGTACCAGCTGGTCCACGTAGTGATCCATATAATCAAAGGTCGCTCCTTCCGGCCCCGAGGCGAGCATTCGTATTTGTCCCCGGTCTTCCAGCGGAGCTAACTCCTGCTGAAGCGTATTCAAAAATAGATAGATCAGCCCCGCCGAGGCGATAATTACCCCAAAAGCTAACCAGCGGTACTGCATAAAGCTCTCCAACGAACGGTTATACCCTCGATTTATCCACTCGAAAAATGGCTCAGTTTTACGGTACAACCAAGTTTGTTGCTTGCGTCGCTTCAAAATGCGAGAGCACAGCATGGGAGCGAGGGAAAGGGCTACGAACGACGAAATAACCACCGCTGAAGCAATCACCAATCCGAATTCGCGAAACAGTCGCCCGGTAAGTCCTTGCAAGAAGATTACGGGCAGAAATACTGCTGCCAGAGCTACGGTAGTAGAAACTACGGCAAAGAAAATTTCCTTGGCTCCCTCTAAACTAGCTTCTACGGGTGGGGTGCCTCGCTCAATTTTAGCGTAGATATTTTCTAGTACCACGATAGTATCGTCCACCACTAGTCCGATTGCCAGCACAATACCCAGCATCGTAAGTACATTAATAGAAAAGCCTAGAATGTACATTAAAAAGAACGTACCAATCAGGGCAATGGGAATGGTGATAACCGGAATGATGGTTGTACGCCAATCGCGTAGGAAAAGGAAAATAATTAGGGCAACCAGTGTAAACGCCACTATTATGGTTTGCTGCACTTCCGCCACCGATTCACGAATATAACCGGTCTTATCAAAGCCAATTCCTACTTCAATATCTTCGGGTAGATCTTTTTTAATGAACTCCAGTCGTTGGTAAAACTGATCGGCAATATCAATATTGTTAGATCCTGGTTGGGTGCGAATGGCCAGACCTACCATCGGGATGCCACCGCGCTTTAGCAGCGTTCGTTCGTTCTCGGGCCCTAGCTCAGCATTCCCAATATCCTTAAATTTGACTACCGTTTGCCCTGACTCTTTGATAATCAGGTTATTGTAATCATCTGGGGTATTGATTCGCCCCATGGTGCGAACGGTCAACTCGGTATTGAGTCCTTCTACCATGCCAGAAGGAAGCTCCACATTATCACGCCGTACGGCATTTAGCACATCTAGTGGAGTAAGGTTGTAAGCAGCCAGCTTATCGGCATCCATCCACAAACGCATAGAATAGCGTTTATCGCCCCAAATACTAATGTCACTTACCCCCGATATTGTTTGAATCCGCTCCTTGAAATCATTTTGAGCAATAGCCGAAAGCTCCAATAGCGAACGTTTATCACTTTTAATATTTAGAAAGATAATGGGGCTGGAGTCAGCATCAGCCTTTCGCACAATGGGCGGATCAGCATCGGGTGGCAAGCGGGAGACAGCCGCCGAGACTTTATCCCGCACATCGTTGGCTGCCGCTTCCAAATCAACATCCAGGTCAAATTCAGCAGTTACTGTGCTGCGCCCATCGCGACTTACGGAAGTCAAGCTTTTGATCCCCGCTACCCCATTGATGTATTCTTCTAGTGGCTCGGTTATTTGCGATTCAATCACATCAGCATTCGCCCCAGTATATTCGGTAGAAACCGAGATACGAGGTGGGTCAACGCTGGGATATTCCCGCACTCCCAAGAAGCGAAATCCAATGATGCCAAAAATGAGAATGACAATAGACATCACAATGGCTAATACCGGACGCTGAACACTAGTAGAAGATAAACTGGCCATAGGAAAATGAATAATAATTAATGAATGATGACTAATGGGTGAATGATGATACTGAAGAATTAATCATCACTCATTATTCATCATTCGGTAAGTGTGATATCTACTTGGCTGCCCGACTTAATTTGCAGAATACCCGAAGTTACAACTGTATCTTGCTGACTGAGTCCTTGGGAGATTTCTACATCCTTGTTAGTACGAATACCGACCTGCACTTTTCGTTCTTCTACCATCCCCTGCTTCGCTATAAATACTTTGTGCCCATTTAGTTCGGGAATTACTGCCTGAGTCGGTACCATTAGGGCATCATCTTCCCGATTTAATACTAAGCTTATTCGAGCAAACTGCCCGGGTAGCAAGCGACGATCCTTGTTGGGGCTGATAGCTCGCATCTTTAATGTGCGAGTAGCCGGATCGATCATCGGGTCGATAGCGTAAATTTTACCGGTGAAAACGTCATCCGAAGCATCAGTACTAAACTCAACTTCATCGTCAACCTTTATATCGTTGCTATAACGACCAGGTACCGAGAACTCTACCTTGGCCGGATTGATGTTAGAAAAGGTTGCGATAATTGTTTGCGGAGAAATATAACTTCCGGTACTCACGTAGCGAAGTCCGATAACCCCATCGAAGGGAGCGCGAATTTGAGATCGGGCAATTTGGGCTTCCAGCACCTTAATATCAGCGGCTGATGTATTCAACTCGGTGAGTGCTTGGTCGTACTCTTCCTGGCTAATCGCCTCCTTCTCCAGCAGTAGTCTCTGGCGGTACTCCATATCTTCCCGCAGTTTCCGAGTATACTTAAGCTTTTCTAACTGAGCCTTCAGTTCTTCATCGTTGATAGTGATCAGCAGTGCCCCCCGCTTTACTTCTTGCCCCTCCTGAAAATGGATACCCGTTATCTTTCCTAAAATCTCGCTACGAATTTCTAAAGATTCATTGGCCAGTACCGCTCCGGTAACCTGAATCTGATCGCTAAGCCGCTTAGGCTCTACCACCACCGCATTTACTGGAATGGCTTTCGCCGCTCCGGGAGCCGAAGCCGCAACAGCCGTAGCATTCGAGCCACTATCTTCGCTAAAAAGATCAAGTTTTGGGAGCGCAACCAAAAAAGCGATTAAAAGTATGATGACTACCGTGAGGATAGTTTTGACCTTAGAATTCATAGATTAGTACCGGTGTATTGACAATGGTTTATGCAAGCCTATTTTACAAGCTGTTGTTCCCACAACTACATTATTCTAACGGGGAACAGATTGCCACGATCATTGATTAAGATGCAATATGTCTATTATTTTGAGGAATCTGTCTATTATTCCGCATTAGAAACTAACGCGTGGCGGTTAATAAACTGAAGTGCTTCCCGATTAAATATCTCTGGGTGCTCAATATTCACCACATGGCCGCAGTTTTCAATCACCCGAAGTATCGCTTGCTGGTGCAATTTCACAATCCGTTTGACGGGGGGCAGAAACATATAATCATGCTCACCCATCACATACAGTGTTGGAATATTAATATCTTGTTCTTTAAAGTATTTCAGTAGCGGATTCACCTCGTAGGTAAGCTTGTACCAACGAAGGAACTCTTTTTTGTAAAGTCGCTTGGCTTCGCGAATAAACAAGTTGCGAGACACTTGATCGCGCTTACTGGGCATAATAACCCAGGCAAACAATCGGTACAGCCACATGTAAGGCATAAACCGCTTAAACATATGACCCATGTACACTAAAAAGCGAGAGCGGATATTTAGGCGAGTAATTGCTCCGCAGAGCACCATTGATCGTAATCGTTCGGGAGCTAGTTCGCCAATGGTACGAATGATAATAGAACCTAGCGATACCCCTACAAAGTGAGCTTGCTTAATTTGTAGATGCTCCACCACTTCTAGTATGTCTCGGCTAATATCCTGAAAAGAATATTTGTTTTCCACGTACTCTTTCAATAATTCTTTAGAACGACCGTGCCCTCGCAAATCTATCAACAGCACGTTAAATTGCTCTTTAAACGCCTTAATTTGCTTATACCAGATAGACGAGCTCCCGCCTGCGCCGTGCACAAACACAACCCAGTCTTTATTTTCGTCCGAACGATATTCTCGGTAAAACAGCATAAGCGAATCAAACGTACTGGATAAACTCGTTTTTTCTTAATAGGGTTGGGGAAAACTCGAAATTTTTAGAACTATCGCTAATATAAGTCTACCAGCCGATAGTAATCCATCATAGTTTTACGGAAAGCTTCCCGCTCCGCTCGCCGAGCCAAAAACGGAACCTGCTCTCCCTCAGGGCTTTCAGTATACAACTGATGTTTATCTTGTAAACTGTTATAAATATGACTAGCAAATTGATAATGCATCTCTTTACTTCCCGGCAGATATTCGTAAATACCTTGTTTCTGTTGCACCGTATCTTGCCAGAAGATGGTTAATGTGTCTTGCTGTTGAAGATACGCATTTGGTTCGGTAAGTACGTAAGCCTCATCGTAGCGCCAGTTGATCACAATTGCTAAATTTATGATGGGCTGATTACCGTCCTGATTGCGTTCTTTAATACGATAGATATTTAACTTAGCCGCATCCATTGTTTCTTTATCGTAGTAGCCCTGCCGAACGTTTTTGAAGAATAGTTCGGAGGCATCAGAAGTGGTAAACTTAGCTTCAGCACTATTCACCTTTCGTTCCTTATCTGGATTACAAGCTAACAATCCTACCGTAAGAAAAAGAAAGCAAAGTATTTTTTCCATAGCACTGACCTAACCGTTTGTACCGAATAATGGTTTACTGGCTAATCTACTTATATTCGCTAGTAAAGATGGCCCTAATGATTATAAAGCACGCATTAAACTACCTAATTACCGTACTTCAGATGGATAGAGTGTATAATTGTATACTCTTATTGTTCGTAGGCAGTATCCTTTTAGCTTGCTCACCTGAACAAGAAACTAATCAGTACGATGCATTCGGAGGCTACACCGAAATTCAACGAGAAGCCACCGGTTGGTTTAGAGTAGAAGAAGTTGACAACCGCTGGATGTTTATCACTCCGCAGGGGCACGGTTACGTAGCGTTGGGGGCTAACCATACGGGTCGCTATTTGAACGAAAGAGAACAATCCGCCAGTCTGTACGAACGTATTGATGACGATCGGGAGCAAGCCGAAAAGATTATGCATCAGGCCTATCTGGAATCAGGCTATAACGCGGGCGAAGCCTACGCTCCGCTGAATCCTTACCTCAGAGAACGCCTACCTCATATCGCTCATATTAACTACCCCGACAGTAAGCATGCCTTCGATATTTTTGATGACTCGGTGCAAACTGCCTTTCGTCAGCACCTGCTGCCCCAGTGCCAAACCATAGCATCCGATTCGCTTTTACTAGGAATTGCCTTGGTAGATTTGCCCATTTGGGATTCCCGCCGAGTAGACTTTTATCGTTCGCTTCCGCCTTCGGCTCCCGGAAAACAGCAGTCCCATAAATTCTTAAC